>NZ_CAHJWX010000026.1 GCF_903643065.1 Sphingomonas bacterium
CAAGCGTGGCATAGTCCCGCACGACCGGGTCACCCCTCAACGGAAACCCCGGGTCAGCTCTCAGCAGAAATCAACAGGTCGATGCCGGCGCGAGCTCCGGGGACCGAGGCGTAGGCGTGGAGGTACACCTCCTCGTATTTCACCGAGCGCCAGAGGCGCTCCACGAACACAATGTCGCGCCAGCAGCCTTTCCCGTCCATGCCTGATGGCGATCTTCTCGCGGTGAAGGACGGCGGTGAACGCCGTGCTCGTAAACTGCGACCCCTGGTCGCTGTTGAAGATCGCCGGTTTGCCGTAGCGGGCCAGCGCTTCCTCCACCGCCTCGATGCAGAACTCGGCATCGAGCGAGATCGACACCCGCCACGCCAGCACGCGCCGGGTGAACCAGTCGACGATGGCGACGAGGTGGACGAAGCCGCACGCCATGGGGACGTAGGTGATGTCCGTCGCCCAGACCTGGTTGGGCCTCGTCACCGCCAGCTTGCGCAGCAGGTAGGGATAGATCTTGTGCCCCGGTGCCGGCTTCGACGTGTTCGGCCGGCGATAGATTGCCTCGATGCGCATCCGCTTCATCAGCGTCGCGACATGCAGCCGACCGACGCTCACGCCCTCCTGCCGGAGCAGATCACGCAGCATCCGGCTACCGGCGAACAGGTGGTGTCCGTCAAGGTGGTGTAATTTCTGGTGTGGCACCGGGCCGCATCGATCAGGCGGCCTTGGGTGTAAGTTGTAGCGGGGGCACCTCGTAGATCTGTGGTGTGGCGAGGGCGGCCATGCCCTCGATCTGCATGTAGCGGTTCTGGAGCTGGTACTCGTCATTCTGTCGAGGAGCACGGCGCCGATGAGGCGGGTGATGCTGTCCTCGTTGGGGAAGATGCCGACGACGTCGGCGCGCCGCTTCACCTCCTTGTTAAGCCGTTCGAGCGGGTTGGTGCTGTGCAGCTTCACGCGGTGCTGCTCGGGGAAGGTCATGTAGGCGAGCACGTCGTGCTCGGCGTTGTCCATGCAGGCGCCGAGCTTGGGCCAGCGGGCGCGGAGTTGGTCGGCGACGTGACGCCAGGTCTGGGTGGCGGCGGCATGATCCGGTGGGAGGAAGACCTGTCGGATCGCGGCGGCGACCATGGTGTTCTGGCCCTTGGACACGTGCGCCAGCGCGTTGCGCATGAAGTGGACGCGGCAGCGCTGCCAGGTGGCACCGACGACGCGGGTGATGGCGACCTTCAGGCCTTCGTGCGCGTCGCTGATGACCAGCTTCACGCCCTTGAGCCCGCGCCGGACGAGATCGCGCAGGAAGGTCGACCAGAACGGCTCGGCCTCGCTTGGGCCGATGTGGAGCCCGACGATCTCGCGCTTGCCCTCGATGGTGACGGCAACGGCGATTATGGCGGCGACGCTGACGATGCGGCCGCCCTCGCGGACCTTGAGATAGGTAGCGTCCAGCCTGAGATATGGCCACTCGCCCGCCAGCGGGCGCTTCAGGAACGCGTTCACGCGCTCATCGATGTCCTTGCACAGCTTGCAGACCGACGACTTGGAGATGCTGCTCATCCCCATCGCTTGGACCAGATCGGCGACACGCCGCGTGCTGACGCCGGCGATCCAGGCCTCTTGGATGACGCTGACCAGCGCCTTCTCCACCGTCTTTCTGGGCTCCAGGAAGCCTGGAAATACGCCCCGGTCCTGAGCTTGGGGATCTTCAGGTTGAGCGTGCCGAGCCGGGTGTCCAGGCTGCGGTCGCGGTACCCGTTGCGCCACGTGCTGCGCTCGCCGGATCGTTCGTGGCGGCCGGCACCGATGAGGCCGTCGACGTCGGCCTCCATGATGATCTGCAACACGCTCTCGGCGACGCTGCGCAGGAAATCGCCGTCTCCGGTCTTCGCCATCAGCTCGGCTAGCGGTAGTCTGTCGTCAGTCATCGGGAAAAAACTCCTCGGGTGTTGGTGAAGCTCGACCCTTCCACCTTAACCGATGAGCCCGGTGGCCACCGAGACGCCGACGCCGGGGTGAGGCCTCGGCCCCACCCCAGCATACACCGTCATCTACACAAGAAATTCACCACGAGCGCGGACGCTAACGGCGAACGGGTAGAGCAGATGCAGTTCGTCGATCCGACGCATGATCGCCAGATCGCTGTCCGACACCGGCCGCGGCAGATAGCGGATGCTGCCGCGGCTATGCCGAGCTGCTGCGCCTGGGCGAACAGCGGCAGCGCATGGCCCCGGTCGATCATCGCTTTGCGCTCGGCAACAGACCGGCCTTCCGAGCGCACCGGCCAAGAATCGTTCGCCAGCGTCAGCTCGCCGATCTTCGCGTGCAGCACCGTTACGTCGATCGCCGGCTCTGCGGGGGGCGGCTCCGACCCGAACACGTCCGCCGCACCCTCCGAAAGTCGCGCCCGCCACTGGTTAATGAGGTTGGGATGCACGTCATACTGCTGCGCCAGCTCGGCCAGCGTCTTCTCGCCCTTCACGGCGGCCAGTGCCACCTTGGCCTTGAAAACCGGGCTGTGGTTCCGGCGCGGTCGCTTGCTCATCTTGCCTCCTGCTCGCAGCCAGCATGGCCGCTGTCAGACCGGCTCCACTCATCCCCGCTGTGCAGTTTCCCCCGAACCACCTCTTCTGAAGAAAGATGCCCTTCTCTCCCCAGCGCTTCCACCGGTTGTGCAGCGTCTTGTGCGGGCCATAGTCGCTGGGCGCATCGCGCCAGCGCAGCCCGTTGCGGTTGACGAAAACAATCCCGCTCAGCACCCGCCGATCATCAACGCGCGGCTTACCGTGGCTCTTGGGAAAGTACGGCTGAAGCCGAACCATCTGCTCGTCCGTCAGCCAATACAGGTCGCTCATGCCCAGTCTCCTCACGAAGCCTGAATCAGATCGCGACCTTCACATCAATGGGTCCTGACCCTGGTCAATCAGGCCGGCGTTGGGTGCGAACGACTTAGCGGCAAACATGACGTCATTCAGTTCAGCGCTCTCCGCAGGCAATCGTAACGGCGAGGTGGTCAGCCGTCGGTCCCGGCGCCGCGATCCCGTTGAGTTGCTGCGCCTCGATCACGTCGGCTCCGCGCTGCAGGATTACCGGATAACCTGCCAAGCTCGAGCGCTCATGCGCAACTAATGTATAACGCAAGGAGGCGCCATCCTCTATCGAGAACAGCGGCTCTCTGGCTAGTATTAGATGACGTACTATTTCAGACGAAGCGAACAGTCGTCGTCACGTTGCGCTGACGACGCATGGCGAAGCCAACGGCGCCAAACCCGATCATCATCATTGTCCAAGTGATAGGCTCGGGAACGGCACCGGTCGAAACTGGAGCGTTGATCATAAGATCGTCCAGTGCGAAATTAGTACCGCTTCCCCCAAAGCCAGCGCGCGGCGTACCGCCCACGCTGGTCAACACAACGTTGGTCAGTCCGGCCCAGCCAAACGTCTCGAGAGACGGTCCCGACGTGTTCACCTGAAAAACCTTAGAATAAGTCAGAGCCGCGCCGATGAAGCCGCTTACATTCACGGTCAGTCCGTCGTTGAATGCAGCCGTGAAATATCCGCTGTTCAAGGTGAAAGGTGTCGCGGACGAAAAACTGGCAGGTGCGCCGAACCCGTTAAAAGCGATGTTAGAGCCGGAAACGACACTGGCCGGATAGCCGGAACTCGCAAAATTCGATGCGGTAAGCGAATAGAGATTGTCCCAGTTCAATCCCGAGTAGCCGTCGGGTATTTCAGTCTCACCAAAGCCGTTCAGGCCTTCGAACGTGATTTGAGCCGCCATCGACGGCGCTGCAGTGCCGAGCGCAATGGTAACAAATGCAAGTTTCAATATGGAACTCATAACACCTCCCTCTATTTTCCTCTACTTCAAAAGATTACTGACACGCGCGCGCAACATTAACAAGACGCTAATCGCTGCGCCCTCACCTCATATCCCTGTTTGGGATGAACCAACCGCGCGAGCAGCGCGTCGGGGTCAGGATCCATCGGTTTGAGCTGTGGAGAGGTGACCCGGTTGTCTGCACAGGCACGTGGCTAGGGTCAGGACTCATTGGTCATAGCCAGAAGATGACGGTGGCGGCGAGAGCGACGGCGGAGAAGAAGACGGTGGGGCAGCGGTCGTAGCGAGTAGCAACGCGGCGCCAATCCTTGAGGCGCCCGAACATGATCTCGATGCGGCTGCGGCGTCGGTATCGGCGCTTGTCGTACCTGACGGGCTCGTTGCGGGATCGCCTGCCTGGAATGCAGGGCTGGATGCCTTTGGCATGGAGCGCGTCCCTGAACCAGTCGGCATCATAGCCGCGGGCGCCGAGCAGCCACTGCGCCTTGGGCAGGTCGCCGAGCAGTGCCGCTGCGCCGGTGTAGTCGCTGACCTGCCCGGCGGTCATGAAGAAGCTCAAGGGACGGCCGTTGGCATCGCTGACGGCGTGCAGCTTGGTGTTCATGCCGCCCTTGGTGCGACCGATCAGCCGCCCGAGACCCCCTTTTTAACCCGCAGGCTCGATGCCGTGCGGTGCGCCTTGAGGTAGGTCGCGTCGATCATAACGGTCTTCGGGTCGGCGCTTGCGGCAGCCAACCCTTCCATCATCTGAAGAAAGATGCCCTTCTCTCCCCAGCGCTTCCACCGGTTGTACAGCGTCTTGTGCGGGCCATAGTCGCTGGGCGCATCGCGCCAGCGCAGCCCGTTGCGGTTGACGAAAACAATCCCGCTCAGCACCCGCCGATCATCAACGCGCGGCTTACCGTGGCTCTTGGGAAAGTACGGCTGAAGCCGCACCATCTGCTCGTCCGTCAGCCAATACAGGTCGCTCATCCGCAGACTCCTCGCAGAGCCTGAATCAGATCGCGACCCTCACATCAATGAGTCCCGACCCTAGCGGAAGCCGCTGGTCGAAAGGCTAGCGGCTTTTTGCTGGTGCGAAAGCTGCCGTTCCGCTGTCCACCAGGAGTCGCACGGGAGCAGCCGGTCAGCCATCACCAACCGACCGCATTCCGCGCAGGTGAAGCTAATGGCGTCCCTAAGGCACGCGCACAGGTGGCGCTGAGGAGCCGGCTTGCTGCGGACCGACCTGCATGGATCACATTGTCCGCAATGTGCGTGTTCAACTCCTTCGCTCGATTGCTAAAATACTGGAGAGCAACACAGGCACACCGGGTAGGTTGACGACCGTCGCCTCGATCAAAGATATGCAGAATGTGACCCCGATTGAGTTCAGATATTGCTCGACGAGCTGAGAGCCGCTCGACTGTCAGCCGGCTGGTCGCAACGAACCTTGGCGCAGCGGATCACCGCCAAGCTCCCCGACGTAGAGAGCCGGCTGCTGCCGGGCGGCTATGGTTACGTCGTAATACGCAGCTTCGCTGACCAGGCGGTGGTCGAAGCGTTCGACGCCGCCCTGCTCCGGTTCAGGGACACGCCGGGGCTGGTCATCGACGTGAGGCAGAACGGCGGCGGTGACACCGCAGTCGCGCGACCGATCATGGGTCGCTTCATCGCGGAGCGGACACCCTACGCCCGGATGCGCCGACGCGACGGCGACCATCTGAGCGATCCGTGGACCGAGGTCGTCGATCCACGCGGCCCCTTCACCTACACGGCGCCCGTCGCGGTGCTCACGACGCGGTGGAGCGCCAGCATGGCGGAGGGTTTCCCGATGGGCATGCGGGGCATCGGGCGTGCCACGATCGTCGGCACGCCGATGATGCGCCTCGGCGCAGGCGTGTTTCCCCTGCACCTCGACCGCACAGGCATCCAGCTGCAATATTCAGCAGAGCCGGTCTATGACGTGCATGATCGTGCGCGATCGCTTCTCGAACCCGATGTCCCCGTCTCTCCAACCGACGACATCCTTGCCGCCGGCATTGTGACGCTGGATGCAAAGCGGAAAGCGCCCTCGTATTGAGCAGTCGGCGGGGTGACCCATAAGGCGACATTCAGAGCCAGTCCGCGGCTCCCCGGAGTCTAGCATTCGTTCAGCATGCGCGGGACCAGCCATCGTCGGCACCTGACATCTGTCATGCCGATAACATGACGCTCGCCACTGCCGTTCCGAGTCGTTCAACCGCATGGTTCGCTAACCGGGAACAGGGAGCGGGCGAATGGATCAGGATTTGGCGGCCGCAGCGTCGCTGACGCGAGTGTCGAAGCGACTGCGCGGCAAGCCGGTACTGGCTGGGCTAGATCTCTCGATCCGCGCTGGTGAGGTGACAGCCCTGCTCGGCCCGAACGGCGCGGGCAAGTCGACCACCGCCGGCCTGCTAGTCGGGCGGCTCCAGCCCGATGCCGGCGAGGTGCGGCTGTATGGGCTCAGTCCAGACCGGCCGGCGGCACGCAGCCGGCTCGGCGTCATGCTCCAAGCGGCGGGTCTCCCCGACGTGATGACAGTCGGAGAGATGGTGACGCTGCAATCAGGCTATTACCGCGATCCGCGCCCGGTGGGAGAGACGCTGGCACTCGCCGGGCTGAGTGACCTCACGCAGCGCCGTTGCGGCACCCTCTCCGGCGGGCAGGCGCGGCGGGTGCAATATGCGCTCGCGATCTGTGGGCGGCCCGATCTCCTCGTCCTCGACGAGCCGACCGCGGCGATGGACCGCGCCTCGGCGCGCGCGCTGTGGGCGACGGTGCGCGATGCAGCGGCGGACGGAGCGGCGGTGCTGATGACCACGCACGACCTCGCCGAAGCCGATGCGCTTGCTGACCGCGTGGTGGTGATGGACGCCGGACGCATCGTCGCGGACGATACGCCCGCCGCGATCCGTGCACGTGCAGGGGGTGCGGTGATCCGCTGCCGCACCCCTCTCACGGCAGCGCACGCCGCCGCCTTCCCCGGCGTGCGGAACGCAACGGCCGACGGCGCCGAGCTCCGCCTCCTCACGACAGACGCGGCCGCGGCCGTCCGCCGCCTGCTCGATGCCGATCCCCTGCTCACCGATCTTCGCGTCCACGAAGCCGCACTGGAGGACGCCATTTCGAGCCTGCTCACCCGCGACGAAAGGATCGCCGCATGACCGACCTCGCCCTGCCCGTCGGGATCTGGCGCCGTGAATGCGCGGCCGAGCTGAAGCGCTCCTGGCGGCTGCCGCAATTCCTCGTGCCTACGGTGCTCACCCCTGCCGCTTTCTACGGCCTGTTCACGCTCGCCATCGCGCAGAACCGGTCCCCGGCAGCGGCCGTGGCGACGCTGGCCGGCTATGGCGTGTTCGCGGCGGTCGGCCCGGCGCTGTTCGGCTTCGGCGCGGGCGTGGCGATGGAGCGCGAGCAGGGGCTGATCGAGCTCAAGCGCGTCTCGCCGCTGCCCGCCGGCGCCTATGTCGCGGCCAAGCTCACGGCGGCCGTCGCGGCAACGGCGGCTGCGCTGACGCTGATCTACCTGTTGGCTATTGTCGCGGGCGCTTCGCTGTCGCCAAGGCAATGGCTATTGCTCACTATTCTGCACCTCGCGTCGACCGTCCCTTTCGCGTTGATCGGCTTCGGCCTCGGCATGCGGATGAGCGGCAAGGGAGCGGTGGCGGCGGCCAATGCGCTGTTCCTCGGCTCGGCGGTGCTCGGCGGTCTCTGGATCCCGTCGGCGATGCTGCCCGGCTGGATGCGCGCGATCGGCGAGGCGATGCCGTCCTACCATCTCGGCCAGCTCGCGCTCGGGATCGTCGGAATGCCGGTAATTGGGAGTGCCTGGACGCATGGCTCGGTCGTCGCGGGGATGACGGCTCTAGCAGCGATCTGGGCGTGGACCGGCTGGCGGCGGAGTCCGGCTTGACGGAACCGGCCGCAAGGCGCGACGACACCGTCATGCGGACGAAGGCGGAGCGCTGGTGGGACGGGCCGTGGCCGTGGCTGATCTACCTCGCCTTCTATGCCGTGCCCTGGCTGTGGGTCCGGCCCGCTGGCTGGCAGCTGGCGGCCTCGGCTGCGGGGCTGGCGGTGTTTCTGCCGGTCTACTTCGCCAGTCACCGCATGACGGGCCCGCGCCTGTTCACCACCGCCGCCGTTATGATGCTCGTCGGCGTCGCGCTGGCGCCGGTCGGCGGTGGCTGGACGGTGTTCCCGATCTACGCCGCATCGGAGGCGGGGCGTGCGCAGCCACCGCGTCGCGCGGCGGTGGCGATTGTGCTGATCGCGTTAGCGACGATTCTGACCGGGTTTGGCTGGCATCAGCCCCTGTTCTGGTGGGTGACGGGCGTGATGCTGGTGATCGCCACCGGCGGCGCGACGATTTCGCGCACGGCCTTCTACGCACGCACGCAGGCCCTGCTCGCCAGCCAGGAGGAGGTTCGCCGTCTGGCCGGGACCGCCGAGCGCGAGCGGATCACCCGCGATCTGCACGACGTGGTCGGCCGCACGCTGACGCTCGCCGCCCTCAAGGCCGATCTGGCCGCGAAGCTGACCGCGCTCGATCCGGCTCGTGCGGAAGCCGAGATGCGTGCGGTCGCCGAGATAACGCGCGCCGGGCTCGCAGAAGTGCGCGCGGCGCTCGCCGGGGAGGCCGGAAGCACGTTGGCGCACGAGATTACCGCCTCCCGAGAGGCACTCGCCGCAGCGGGAATCAGCACGAGTCTGGTGGGGAGCGCGGCTGCCATCCCCGCCGATGCCGGCGCGGTGCTGGCGATGACGCTGCGCGAGGCGGTGACCAACGTGATCCGCCATGCCGAAGCCGGCGCCTGTGCGATCGAGCTCGCGCTGGACGGACGATTGGCCCAGTTGGTTGTCGCCGATGACGGCGTCGGCCGCAGTTTCCGCGAGGGACTTGGGCTGGCGGGAATGCGCCAGCGGCTGACGGCAGCAGGCGGCTCGCTCAGCATCCAGCCCGACGCGCCCGGTACCCGGCTCGTCGCGGCGGTACCGACATGATCCGCATCGTCGTCGCGGAAGATCAGGCGCTGGTGCTGGGCGCGATTGCCGCACTGCTCGATCTGGAACCCGACATGCAGGTGATCGGACGCGCCGCCAACGGCGCCGCAGCGGTCGAGTGCGTCCGCGCGCTCACGCCGGACATTCTGCTCACCGACATCGAGATGCCGGAGATGACGGGCATCGACGCCGCTCGCCTGCTCTCGGACGAGGGAGCGACGACGCGGACGGTGATCGTCACTACCTTCGCGCGGCCGGGCTATCTGGCGCGCGCACGTGCAGCTGGGGTGCGGGGCTACCTCCTCAAGGACAGCCCGGTCGAGCAGCTCGCCGCCGCGATCCGCGAAGTCGCGCGTGGCGGGACTGTGGTGTCTGCCGACCTCGCTGCGGCTGCCTGGGACGCCGGTGCCGATCCGCTCACCCAGCGCGAGCGCGACACCCTGCGCTTGGCGGACGATGGGTTGTCGAACAAGGAGATCGCGGCGCGGCTCGCGCTGTCGCCGGGAACGGTGCGCAACTACCTGTCCGAGGCCGCCGCCAAGCTTAACGCTTCCAACCGGATCGAAGCGGGACGGATCGCGCGGCTTAACGGTTGGCTCTGACTTCGATTACACTCAGGCGCGCCATCCGTGCACCACGCGGATCTATGTAGACGCGGGTACACGAGATCGAACCGAGGGCGCAGAAGATATGATCAAAGGCGGATGCCGGTGCGGCGCGTGCAGATACGAGATCGCGATTGACGAACTGCCCCGGGTCTATGCGTGCCACTGCCACGTCTGTCAGCGGTGGACAGGTGGTGCATTCAGTTTGCAGGCGCTCGTGGCGGAAGACAGGCTCACCGTGGCCGGACCGGTTGTCGTCCAGGAGATCACGACCGAGGACCGCACATCGGTCCAGCGCTTCTGCGGGACGTGCCACGCACGAATCTACAACACGAACACGCGGCGGCCGGGAGTTTCGGTCGTGCGCGCCGGAACCCTCGATCGGTCGGAGGACCTCGACTGCGTCGCGCATATTTTCACGGCCTATCACCAGCGCTGGGTCGCCATACCCGCGGGCGTGCCAAGCTGGCCGGAAGCACCGCCGCCGGAGGACCTTGTGCGAGCGCTGACCGCCTAGACCCACTTGCGAACGTTCACCGCGAGTTTTCTAGTTCCCGATTGCGGCCGCTTGTTCATCTAATCAATCAGCCTGTGCCGACCGGCTGATCTTTCGAGCTCGCGCCATGTCGCACTGCATTGTGATCTGGGTCGTGATCGCCTCGATGGGTATGTGGTTGTTCGCCGGTAGCTCGCTAATGGATCACCCGTCGCTTGCTCCCGGCCGGCACTCGGCCGCGCCGACTACCAGCCTTCCAGCGTCACTTTGGCTGGCCCGCTTGCACGAGAGCGATCACGGCCAAAGCTCCGCCAAGCGTCAGCCCCACTATGAGGCCGGGGTGCATGGCCGCCGTGGTGGCAAGCGCCGCCTCGCCCGGATAGCGGGTCGACGGCGGGCGCGTCAGCAGGTGATCGTAAAGCTGGGTGAAGGCGCGATCGATCGCGCGGGTCTCGGCGAGCGTGCGTTCGAGAAGCTTGGCTGCTTCGGCGTGTCCGAGCGCGTGTGCGGCGCTACGCAGCGTGCCATACCTAGCGATGTAGAAGTGGGCTGCAACTTGCCCGTACTCGATGTTGAGTAGGTCGCGGTCGGCGGCGTCTTCGTGCTTGGCCGTTTCAAATTCATTGATATCGCAGATGCCCTGCATGGCGGGATCGTCTTTGGGGTCAGGCCTGACGCCAATCAAGTCAAAGACTTCATCCAATCGCCTCATCTGAACGATGTTCTGCTTCGATCCGGCCCCTAACATTTGTTTCAGCTTCGGCAGCGTCGTAATCTCATTGTTGCGCGCCGCCTGCGCCGCCCCCTGCCGATGCGCTCCATAGAGCAGGTGTAGCCCGTCCTCAAAGAGTTGCCGCTTCCCTGACATAGTTTCTGTCCTCATGTTTACTGTCATTGGCTCAGCGTCTGGCTAGGAATCTTTGCCAACGGCCCAACTGCCTGGCGTACAAAGTGAACGAGGGCTGGCCGGCTTGATCCACCGTCAGGCCGTCATCCGAAATGTTGAAGTAGTGTCGAGGCACCGTGCATCCACTAGTGACGCTCGGCAGGAACCGTTGCGCCGGACATCGGGGTAATGGTTTCGACCTCTCCTTTGCGCATCGTCACGTCTAGCCGGTCGATCCGCGCGGGCTTGGTGAGCAGCGCATTGGA
>NZ_CAHJWX010000027.1 GCF_903643065.1 Sphingomonas bacterium
CCGGCCAGCAGCTTGAATCAGACTTCTTCGACCAGGGGAATCCCAAACCGATTCAGCCCAGATGACTCAGACTCTAGAGAGTCGCGCGTGTGTAGGACAGGGCGATCAGCCCAGCGCCTCCGCCTGCTCGGCGAGCAGCAGCCAGCGTTCCTCGGCGGTGTCCTTGTCGGTCCGCGCGCGGTCGATCGCGGCGGTCAGCCGCGCGAACGCGCCCGGATCGCGGGCATAGAGGTCGGGATCGGCCAGCGCCGCCTCGTCGCGGGCGATGGCGGCGTCGAGCGCCTCGATGCGGGCGGGCAGCTGGTCATAGTCGCGCTGGTCCTTGTAGGTCAGCCGGCGGGACGCGGCCGGCGCCGGCGCCGACGGCCGGGACGTGGCCCTGGGTGTCGCGGCGGCGCGCGCCGGCGCCCGCTTGCGCTCCCAATCGGCATAGCCGCCCGCGACCACGTCCACCTTGCCCGATCCGTCCAGGCCCAGCGTCACCGTCACCGTGCGATCGAGGAAGTCACGGTCGTGGCTGACGATCAGCACCGTGCCGTCATAGTCGGCGATCACCTCCTGCAGCAGGTCGAGCGTTTCCAGGTCGAGATCGTTGGTCGGCTCGTCGAGCACCAGCAGGTTGGAGGCGCGGGCGAACTCGCGCGCGAGCAGCAGGCGCGAGCGCTCGCCGCCCGACAGCGTGCCGACCCGCGCCTCGGTCAGGTTGGGATCGAACAGGAACTCCTTGAGATAGCCGTGGATGTGCTTCTTGACGCCCAGCACCTCGATCCAGTCGCCGCCATCGGCGAGCACGTCGCGCACCGTGCGCTCGGGCGCCATCAGCTTGCGCTGCTGGTCGATGACCACGCCGTCCAGCGTCTTGGCGAGCCTGACCTCCCCGGTGTCGGGCGCGATCTCGCCGGTGAGCAGCTTTAGCAGCGTCGTCTTGCCCGCGCCGTTCGCGCCGACCACGCCGATCCGGTCGCCGCGCGTGACGCGCAGGTTCAGGTCTTTGATGATCGCGCGGCCGCCATAGGCCTTGCTCACCCCCTTGGCGTCGATCACCGTGCGCGTGCGGACATCGTCGGAGCCGATCGCCAGGTTGGCCGCGCCCTGCGGCCCCATCATCGCGGCGCGTTCGGCGCGCATGTCCTTCAGCTTGGCGAGGCGGCCCTGGTTGCGGCGGCGCCGGCCGGTGACGCCGCGCTGGAGCCAGTGTTCCTCCAGCTTGAGCTTGGCGTCGAGCCGCTCGGCATTGCGCTGTTCCTCCGCATAGACCTGCTCGGTCCAGGCCTCGAAGCCGCCAAAGCCCACCTCCGCCCGCCGCAGCGCGCCGCGATCGAGCCACAACGTCTGGCGGGTGAGGCGGGTCAGGAAGGCGCGATCGTGGCTGATCACGACGAAGGCGCCACGGAAGCGGTCCAGCCAGCCTTCCAGCCATTCGATCGCGACGATGTCGAGATGGTTGGTCGGCTCGTCGAGCAGCAGCACGTCGGGGTCCTGCGCCAGCGCGCGGACGATGGCGGCGCGGCGGCGCTCGCCCCCGGACGCGGTCGCCGCCTCGCGCGACAGGTCGATGCCGAGCTGGCCGGCGATCGCGTCCGCCTCATGCGGCGCGGGGGCGTCGTCGCCCGCCAGGACGTAATCGCCCAGCGTGGCGTGGCCGGCGAGGTCGGGATCCTGTTCCAGCAGCACGACGCGCGTGCCCGGCACGATCGTGCGGCGGCCTTCGTCGGCGTCGATCCGGTCCGCGATCAGGCGCAGCAGCGTCGACTTGCCCGCGCCGTTGCGGCCGATCAGCGCCAGCCGGTCGCGCGGGCCCAGGTGAAGATCAAGGTGGCGGAATAGCCAGCCGGCGCCCTGGATCAGGCCAAAATCTTCATACGCAAGGATGGGGGCGGGCATGCGGAGCGCCGTATCGGTTCAGCGCGGCGAAATCGAGGCGTGACGGCACGCTGGCTCGCGTCCGTCAGGTCCGATCAGGCGACGCGCGGCGTAGCGGGCAGTCGCGTCGATGCTGGCGCGATGGAGCAAGCGGCCGGTTCACAACCTGTTCAACGCTCCCGCCCTATCGCCGGCAATGTGATTGCCCTTGTCCCCCTTCTGTTGATCCTGGCTCCGGCGGTGTCGGCGGATCAGCATCGGGACGACCAGTACCGCGCGTTCGAGCAGCGGCGCGACGGACACCTGCTGCCGCTGCGCGAGATCGAGAACCGCGTGGTGCCGACGATGCGCGATGCGGAGTATATCGGGTTCGACTTCGATGGTGGCAGCGGCGTCTACACGCTCAAGTTCCTGCGCAACGGCACCGTGATCTGGGTCGCGGTGGACGGCCATTCCGGCCAGGTGCTGGGCCGGACGCGCGGCTGAGCGCCGCCGCCCTTGCGTCACCCGCCGCACGCCGCGATAGCGCCCGTCACCAGCCCCCGGGAGAAGCCGATGCGCGTGTTGATCGTGGAGGACGAGCCGAACCTCGGCCAGCAACTTAAGAACACGCTGGAGGCGGCGGGCTATGCGATCGACCTCGCCACCGACGGCGAGGACGGTCATTATCTGGGCCAGACCGAGAGCTATGACGCGGTGGTGCTCGATCTGGGCCTGCCGGAGGTCGACGGGCTGACGGTGCTCGATCGCTGGCGCAAGGAAGGCCGGACGATGCCGGTGCTGGTGCTGACCGCGCGCGACAGCTGGTCGGACAAGGTGGCGGGGCTGGACGCGGGCGCGGACGATTATGTCGCCAAGCCGTTCCAGACGGAGGAGCTGATCGCCCGGCTGCGCGCGCTGATCCGCCGCGCCTCGGGCAACGCGTCGAGCGAGCTGACCGCGGGCGACATCCGCCTCGACACGCGCTCGGGCAAGGTGACGCGCGCGGGCGAGGCGGTGAAGCTGACCGCGCAGGAATATAAGTTGCTGTCCTACCTGCTCCACCACAAGGGTAAGGTGGTCAGCCGCACCGAGCTGATCGAGCATATCTACGACCAGGATTTCGACCGTGACTCCAACACGATCGAGGTATTCGTGACGCGAATCCGCAAGAAGCTGGGCCAGGACGTGATCACCACGATCCGGGGGCTGGGTTATTCGCTGGAGGACCCGGCGGGGTGAGCGAAGGCATGATCCTCCCTCGCTGGCGGGGGAGGACCGGGTGAACCCGCCCGTCACCATCCCCGCGGCGACCGCCACCACCGGCAGTCTCGCGCGGCGGATGATCCTGATCGCGGCGCTGTGGATCGCGCCGTTGCTGGTGGGCGGTGGCTGGGCGCTGGATCGCGTCCTGGCGACCGCGATCACCACCAGCTTCGACGACCAGCTGGACTATGTCCTGACCGCGCTGGTCACCTCGGCCGAGCTGGACAGCAACGGCGATGTGACCTTCAATCGGCCGGCGAGCGATCAGCGTTTCCTGGAGCCGGGTTCGGGCCTGTACTGGCAGGTGTCCGCGCCGGGACGCGAGGCGTTTCCGTCCCGCTCGCTATGGGATCGACGGCTGGCACACGGCTCGCGCGGCTTCGAGCGCGCGGTCGTCTCGTACAACTCAAGGCAATTTTCCGAGGAGGAGTTGCGCGTCGTCGAGCGCGATATCGTGCTGCCGGGCGCGGCGACGGTGTGGCGGTTCCAGGTGGCCGAAAGCCGTGACGAGCTGGACGCGCAGACCTCCGCGCTGCGCCAGACGCTGGTGCGCTCGTTCGCGCTGCTCGCGCTGGGGCTGATCGTGCTCGCGGCCTTGCAGACCGTGTACGGCCTGCGCCCGCTGCGGCGCGTGCGCGAGGAGATCGCGCGGATGCGCAGCGGCCGGACCACGCGCGTCACCGCACCGATGCCGATCGAGGTGCGCCCGATGGTGGAGGAGCTGAACGCGCTGCTCGCGCATAACGAGCGCCAGGCGGAGGAGGCGCGGCGTCACGCCGGCAACCTCGCGCACGCGCTCAAGACGCCGCTGACCGTGCTCATGAACGCTGCCACCGCGAAGGCTGACGATCTCGCCGACACCGTCTGCCGCGAGGCGCGAACGATGCGCCGCCAGGTGGACCACCATCTTGCCCGCGCGCGCGCGGTGGGGCGGCGCGGCTCCGCGCACAGTCGCGCGGCGGTCTGGCCGTCGCTCGAGTCGGTGGAGCGCGCGGTGGCCGTGCTGTACCGCCACGTCCGCATCGACGCGTCGGGTCCGCGCGACCTTGAGGTCCATGTCGAGCGGCAGGATTTGGACGAGATGCTGGGCAACCTCGTCGAGAACGCCGCCAAATATGGCGGTGGCAGCGTGTTCGTCACCGTCGCGGCCGCCGACTCCTTCGTCGAGATTCTTGTCGAGGACGACGGCTCCGGCATTCCGGAGGAAGAGCGGGGGCGCATCTTCGATCGCGGCGCGCGGCTCGACACGGGCAAGCCCGGCACCGGGCTGGGGCTGGCGATCGTGCGCGACGTGGCGGAGATCTACGGCGGCACGGTGGGGCTGGACGAGAGCGAGGACCTGGGCGGGCTGCTCGTCCGGCTACGGCTGCCGGCGGCGGGGTGACATCGAGCCGGCCTGGGTCGGCCGCGCGCTGACTGTCCAGCCGCAGGGTACGATGGGCGCGCCGGCACCCGTCGTGACCAGGCGCGCGCGCGCGGGGATCGCGTCCTTTCCGACGCCGTCGCCGACGCCCGCCACGGTGCCGTAGCCGGCTCGGCGCGGCCATGCAGGTTATCGATCGGGACAGTGACAGGTCGCCGCCGGAACCCGTGACTCGTGCCGGGGCTTCTGCGCGGTGAATCATCCCAGGAGCTTGCGCATGACCACCGACGTCAAGGCCATCTACACGCAGTCGCTGCGCAATACCCATGCCGCCGAGCACCAGGGCCTGGTGCAGATGCAGGCGCAGGTGAAGGGCCTGGACGGCTATCCCGCCTACCAGGCGCTGCTGGAGCGGCATATCGGGACCACGCAGACGCAGCTGGAGCGGCTGGAGCATGCGCTGGCGGCGGCGGGCGCGGGCGGCGGTGGCCTGCGCGAGGCGGTGACGACGGCGGCGGGCACGGTAGGCGCAGCGGTGCACGGCGTGATGCCGGACGCGACGCTCAAGGACCTCTACGCGGGCTATGCCTTCCAGTTTGAGCAGATCGCGGCGTACCGCTCGTTGGCGGTGATCGCGGCGGCGGCGGGGCACGGTGCCGACGCCGGCTGGATCGAGCAGTCGGTCGCGGAGGAGCAGGCGGCGGCGCGTGAGGTGGAAGAGCTGATCGAGCCGGTGACGCGGCAGTTCCTGCAACACCAGGGCGGCTGATCGGCCCGACCCTTGCGATAGGCGGCGTCCGCGCCGATCTATCATGGGTGGCAGTGGCGACTCCTTATGTCCTCGCGTTCGGCGACAGCCTGACGGCCGGTTACGGCCTTGCCACCGAACAGGCCTTTCCCGTGCAGCTGGAGCGGCGGTTGCGCGATCGGCATCCGGGTGCCGTCGTCCAGAACGCGGGCGTTTCCGGCGACACCAGCGCGGGCGGCCTTGCACGCCTGCCGCGCGTGCTGGCGCGGCTGACCGCCAAGCCCGACCTGGCGATCGTCGAGCTGGGCGCCAACGATCTGTTGCGCGCGGTCCCGCCGGTGGCGATGGAGCGTAACCTCGACGCGATCCTGGCCGAGCTGGCGCGGTGCGGCATCCCGGCGCTGGTGGCGGGGATGCTGGCCCCGCCGTTCCTGGGCACGTTCGCGTGGAGCTACAACGCGGTGTTCCCGGCGGTGGCGGCGCGAGCCGGGGCGGCGCTGTACCCTTTCTTCCTTGATGGCGTGGTCGGCGATCCGACGCTGACGCTGGCGGACGGCATGCACCCCAATGCGCGCGCGATCGGCATCGTCGCCGACCGCATCGCGCCGCATGTCGAGGCCGCGCTGGCGGCGTTCGCGCGTCAGGCGGCCTGAGCAGGCGCTTCCAGGCTCGCCATCGCGTCCGCCGCGATCGCGATGCTGCGCTTGCGGGCGGCGTGGTCAAAGATCGAGCCGGTCAGCATCGCCTCGTCGATCCCCGTCCTCGCGATAAAGGCCGCGAGGCCGGTCGCGATGTCGGCGCGGGTGCCCACCGCCGAGCATCGCAGCGTGTGGTCGAGGATCGCGGCGTGGCTCGCGGGCAGGCTGGCGCGATAGCCGGGGACGGGCGGGGGCAGCTGGCGCGGATTGCCGGTGCGCAGCGCCACGAACGCCTGCTGCTGCGACGAGGCGAGCAGTTCGGCTTCCTCGCGCGTGGCGGCGGCGAAGACGTTGAACGCCGCCACCGCATAGGGCCGCTGAAGCGCGCCGGGGCGGAACTCACGGCGGTACACCGCCAGCGCCTGGTCGAGCGCGTCCGGCGCGAAGTGGCTGGCGAAGGCGAAGGGCAGGCCGAACAGCGCCGCGACCTGCGCCCCGAACAGGCTGGAGCCGAGGATCCACAGCGCCGGCCGCGCGCCCGCGCCGGGCGTGGCGACGATCCCGGTCCGGCCGTCATCGGCGAAATAGGATTGCAGCTCGGCCACGTCCTGCGGAAACCCGTTCGGATCGCTGTGCAGGGTGCGGCGCAGGGCCTGGGCGACCCGCTGGTCGGAGCCCGGCGCGCGGCCCAGGCCCAGATCCACCCGGCCGGGGAACAGCGCGTCCAGCGTCCCGAACTGTTCGGCGATCACCAGCGGCGCGTGGTTGGGCAGCATGATCCCGCCCGCGCCGATGCGGATGCGGCTGGTCGCGGCGCCGACATGCGCGAGCACGACCGCCGTCGCCGCGCTGGCGATGCCACGCATGCCATGGTGCTCGGCCGCCCAGTAGCGGTGATAGCCATGCGCCTCCGCGTGCCGCGCGAGATCGGCGGCGTCGGCGAGCGCCTGGCCGACGGTGCCGCCTTCGACGACCGGGACGAGATCGAGCAGCGAATAGCGGGTCATCGCCTCATAATGGGAAGCCACCACCGCCAGCGAAAGGTTCGGCTGCGGACGCTTTGCAACAACGTCGCGCGGGCCTAGATTGCGCCCATGCTCAAGCACATCCTGCGCGTCGGCGGCATCCTGGTCCTGGTCGCGATCGGCGTCGTCGTCTATCTCGCCTGGCCCGACCGCGCGCGGCTCGACATCACGGCGGTGCAGGGCAGCCACCCGCGCATCACCGATCCGCGCGAGCAGATCCTGCCGACGGTGAAGGTCGCCGACGTGGTCGGCTGGGCCAAGGGGCAGACGCCGGTCGCGGCGGCGGGGCTGCGCGTGCAGCCGTTCGCGACCGGGCTGGACCATCCGCGCTGGCTGCTGACGCTGCCCAACGGCGACGTGCTGGTCGCGGAGACGAACTCGCCGCCGCGCCCGGGCGGCGGGATCAGCGCGTGGGTGATGCATCGCCTGATGGACAAGGCCGGCGCGGCGGTGCCCTCGCCCAACCGCATCACCCTGTTGCGCGACGCGGACGGGGACGGCGTGGCGGAGCGGCGCACCGTGCTGATCGGCGGGCTCAATTCGCCCTATGGCATGGTGCTGCTCGGCGGGCAGCTGTACATCGCCGACACCGACGCGCTGCTGCGCGTGCCGTTCACGCCGGGCGAGACCCGCATCGCCGGCAAGCCGGCGCTAGTGGTGAAGCTGCCGGGCGGCGGCAACCATTGGGCGCGCAACGTCATCGTCGCGCCCGACGGCAAGTCGCTGCTGGTCAGCGTCGGCTCGTCGAGCAACATCGCCGACAACGGGATCGAGGCGGAGCGCGACCGCGCTGACATCCTGGAGGTGAACCCGGCTACCCGCACCTATCGCATCTATGGCGGCGGCCTGCGCAATCCCAACGGGATGGCGGTCAACCCGGTGACGCACGAGCTGTGGACGGTGGTCAACGAACGCGACATGCTGGGCTCCGATCTCGCGCCCGATTACCTGACGCAGGTCGAGCTGGGCGATCATTTCGGCTGGCCCTGGTATTATTGGGGCGGCTATCCCGACGATCGGGTCGAGCCCAAGAACCCGGCGCTGCAGGAATATAGCAAGCGGCCGGACTATGCGCTGGGGCCGCATGTCGCGGCGCTGGGGCTGGCCTTTTCCGACAGCGTCAGGCTGGGCGGGCGCTGGACGACCGGGGCGTTCGTGGGCGAGCACGGCTCGTGGAACCGCTCGCCGGTATCGGGGTACAAGGTGGTGTTCGTGCCCTTCGCGGCGAGCGGCTTCCCGACGCCGGGCGCCAAGCCAGTGGATGTGCTCACCGGCTTCCTCGACCCGGCCGGCAAGGCGCGCGGCCGCCCGGTGGGCGTGGTGGCCGATCGCACGGGCGCGCTGCTGGTCGCCGACGATGTCGGCAATGCGGTGTGGCGGGTGACGTGGGCCAGGCAGGTGGCGAGCCGGTAGGGAGCAGGGAGCAGGGAGCAGGGAGCAGGGAGCAGGGAGCAGGGAGCAGGGAGCAGTTTTCCTTTAGTCGTCACCATCTGCAATTGTTCAGGGGGACCGACATGCCTTTCCGGCCTGTTCCCTGCTTCCTGCTCCCTACTCCCTCCCCGGTTCTGGCGCCGTTCACCTTGCGGGCCTACATAGGCCCGCGATGCTGTCCTTCCCTCGCGCGCTCGGCGCCTCGTTCGTGCTCATCCTCGCCACCGGCGGCGCGGCGTCGGGCCAGCAGGCGCCCAGACCCGCCGCGCCGGTCGCGGTCGATCATACCGCCTGGCTCTACAAGGGCTCGGACATCACGCCCGATCCGGCGTGGCAGTTCGGCACGCTGCCCAATGGGGTGCGCTATGCGGTGCGCCGCAACGGGGTGCCGCCGGGGCAGGTGTCCATCCGCGTGCGCGTCGACACCGGCTCGCTGTACGAGACGGACAGCGAGCGCGGCTTCGCGCATTTCATCGAGCATCTGTCCTATCGCGCCTCCGCCTTCGCGCCCGATGGTGAGACCAAGCGCATCTTCCAGAACTACGGCGCCACCTTCGGCGTCGATACCAACGCGCAGACCTCGCCGGTATCGACCACCTACAAGCTAGACCTGCCGGCGGTCACGGGGGAGAAGCTCGATTCGACGCTGCACATCCTGTCCGGGATGATGGCGCGACCGGTGATCAACGAGACCACGCTCAACGCCGAACGGCCGGTGGTGCTGGCCGAACAGCGCGAGCAGCCGGGGCCGCAGGTGCGCTTTTCGGACGCGCGCAACGCGGTGTTCTTCGCCGGCCAGCCGCTCGCGGACCGCTCGCCGATCGGCCACGTCAAGAACCTCCTGGAAGCGACCCCCGACACCGTGCGTGCGTTCCACGATCGCTGGTATCGGCCCGAGCGCACCACGGTGGTGATCGCGGGCGATCTCGATCCGGCGGTGCTGGGCGACGCGGTCGCCCGGAACTTCGCCGGCTGGCGCGGCGTCGGGCCGGCGCCGGTCGAGCCCGATTTCGGCAAGCCCGATCCGACCAAGCCGGTCACCGGCGCGCTCGTGGAGCCGGGCCTGCCCGCCGTCACCTTGCTGGCGACGATCCGGCCGTGGCATTTCAACAACGACACGGTCGCGTTCAACCAGCATCGCATGGTCGACAGCCTGGCCGCGCGCGTCATCAGCCGGCGGCTGGAACAGCGCGCGCGGGCCGGCGGCAGCTTCCTTCAGGCGGGCGTGGCGCTGGACGACGTGGTGCGCTCGGCCAACGTCACGCAGGTGACGATCGTGCCGGTCGGCGACAAATGGGAGGCGGCGTTGCGCGATGTGCGCGCCGTCCTCGCCGACGCGCTCAGGTCCCCGCCGAGCCAGGCGGAGGTGGACCGTGAATATGCCGATTACGAGGCGTCGCTGCGCAACGGCGTCGATACCGCGCGGGTCGAGGCGGGCGCGCGGCAGGCCGACGACCTGGTCGAGGCGCTGGACATCCGCGAGACGACCACCGCGCCCGAGACCTCCTATGCGATCCTGAAGGACGCACACGACAAGGGCATGTTCACGCCGGCGACGCTGTTCGCGGCGATGACGGGGCTGTTTCAGGGCGACGCGCAGCGCGCGCTGGTCAACACGCCCGCGCCCGACCATCTGGCCAACGACAAGCTCGCCGCCGCGCTCAAGGCGGATGTGAGCAAGGTGGCGGTGGTCCGTCGCGCGCAGGGCAATGTCAGCTTCGCGGCGCTGCCGGCGCTGGGGCCGGCGGGGACGATCGCGCATCGCGAGCCCGTCGCGGACCTGGACATGGAGCGGATCGACTTCGCCAACGGCGTGCGGCTGCTGATCTTCCCGACCACGTCCGAGACGGGCCGCGTCTATGTCCGCGCGCGGTTCGGCGGCGGCGTCAACGCGCTGCCGGCCCGGGCCAGCGCCGCCTGGGCGGGCGAGCCGGCGCTGGTGCCGAGCGGCGTCGGCAAGCTGGACGAGGGCGATCTGGACCAGCTCACCGCCGGCCATGTGATCGGGCTGGATTTCGACATTGCCGAGGACGCGTTCTCGTTCAATGCGCTCACCTCCCCCGCCGATCTGGGCGACGAGCTGAAGCTGATGGCGGCCAAGCTGCAATCGCCGGCGTGGAACGCGGCGCCGCTGGCGCGGGTCAAGGCGGCCAAGCTGGCGGGGTTCGCGGGCTATGACTCGTCGCCCGACGGCGTGCTGTCGCGCGACCTAGAGGGATTGCTCCACGACGGCGACGCGCGCTGGGCGCAGCCGACCCCGGCGCAGGTGCAATCGCTGACGCCGGCGCAGTTCAAGTCGTTCTGGGCGCCACTGCTGGCGAGCGGGCCGATCGAGGTGTCGGTCTTTGGCGACGTCAAGGCGGACGACGCGGTCGCGGCGGTGGCGGCGACCTTTGGCGCGCTGCCG
>NZ_CAHJWX010000028.1 GCF_903643065.1 Sphingomonas bacterium
GCCAGTTCGCCCGCCGCCGCCACGTCGGGCAGCGGCAGGTCCCGCGCGTCGCCGCCATCGAGCGCATAGCTGGTCACCCGGCTGGGCCCGCCGGCGATGCGGTTCACCACCAGCCGGTCACCCGCCACGACCAGCGGCTCGCCGGTCTCGCCACCGTCGACGATCGCGGCATCGCGGCGTTCGGCGACGATCACCCGCGCGCTCGCGAATGCGCCCGCATAGGGCGCGCCGAGGCGGACCACCTTGCCCATCGGCGCGTCGCGGCGCGACAGGCCGAACAGCGTGCCCTCGCGCGCCAGCGTGGCGGCGACGATCCGGTCTTCATAGGCCGCCACCTTGAGCGGGGGGCGGCCGTCGCGCAGCACGAACTGTTGCCACTCGCCGCCATCGCCCAGCGACACGGACGCCAGCGCCAGCGGCCCGCCCGCCGAGGTCAGATAGATCTCGCCCGTGCGCGGCACCCCGTTGGCGGCCGACAGCACGGGCGCGTCGCTGGTCGCCGGCGTCCCGATCCGGTGCCGGTAGACCGCCTGGTTGGAGTGCCGCTCCGCCGCCGGCGCGTCGTCGCCGGGATAGCGGGTATACCAGAAGCCGCCGCCGTCCGCCGTCCAGGCGAGCGAGCCGCCGGCGGTCGGGTATTGGACACGCGCGATGGGCGCATCGATCTCGCGCCCGCTGGCGACCTCATAGACGTGGAGCGTGCCGTCCTCGCTGCCGTTGCGCGACAGCGACACCGCGACCCGGGTGCCGTCCGGCGACGGCCGGAACCAGTCGATCTCGGTATGCCCGCTCGGATCGAGGGTATTGGGATCGAGCACCGCGCGGCGCGACGCGGGGTCGGCGGCCCCGTCGATCGTCACCAGCGCAGGCTGCTGGCGCGCGGGATCGGCATAGAGCGCGAACACACGCCCACCCGCCGCGCGCAGCCTGGCGAAGGCCGGCGAGCCACCTTTCGCCAATTGCCCGAGCCGCGCCGCCACGCCCGCCCGCCCGGCCACCGCGTCCAGATAGGCGCGAGTGCGCGCGTTCTCGGCGTCGCTCCAGCCGCGCACGGCCGGATCGGCGGCATCCTCCAGCCCGCGATACGGATCGGCGACCCTCACGCCCTGCACCTGGTCTCCCGCGCCGCCCGTCGGCCAGCGTGGAGGGGCCGTGACGGGACCGGCCAACGCCGCGGACGTGGCGAGCACCAGCAGGAGCACGGACAGCTTCATGACGCGATCTCCGACCAGCGACGGGCGACCGCTCGATCGTCGCCGAGGCCGCGTCGCCGTATGGATTATGACGAAAAACGTGCGGCAGGATGGGCCGCGCGTCAACATGGCGATGGGTGAGCCGCTGCGACGCCTTAGGCGGCGGGCTCGCCCAGGTCGTCGCTCGGATCGACCGACACCGCCATCGACGCCGCGACCGCGTCCGCCCGGGTCGGCAGCATCGGGTTATCGCGGCGCTGTTCCTCCAGCAGCTCGATGATCTTGGCGATCTTCTTCTCGCTCAGCGCCGCGATCTGCAGCGTCAGCCGCGCGCGCCGCTCCGCCAGATCGTCCTGATGGCGCTGCGTGGTGAGGATTAGCAACGCGATCAGCAGCGCCGTCACCGTCGCCACGAACTCCAGGTCGGGAAAGGGGAAACGTTCCAGCGCCGCCGACCCGAACGCTCGCGCCACCTCGTTGCCGACCGTCCAGGCGATCATCGCGCCGAAGATCACGACCAGCGACGACGGCCGGCTGAGCGATGCGGTCAGTCGATTCGCAACGCGCTGGACCGGCGTCGTGCGCTCGTCATGTTCCTGGTACAGCCGCCCGAGCTGCTCCACCGTCTCGTCGACATGGGCGCGCTGCCCCTGCGCTTCATCCGTCGCCATCGCGCGTCAACGCACGGGGCGGCGATGCGGGCGCCGCCGGCCGCGTGAAGCGGCCGGCGGCATCGGGCTCAGGCGGCGGGCGCCTTTAGATGCGCGCTCAGATGCTTGTTCATCTCGAACATGCTGACGGACTTCTTGCCGAAGATCTTCTGCAGCTTGTCGTCGCCGTTGATCTGGCGGCGATCCTTCGCGTCCTGCAGATCGTGCTTTTTGATATATTCCCACACCTTGCTGACGACCTCGCTGCGCGGCAGGTCCTGCTTGCCGACGATCTCGGCGAGTTCGGGAGACGGCGTCACCGGAGCGGTGATGCCGCCGCGCGCGCCGCCGGCGGGCTTGCCGGTCGCCTTGACCTTCTTCTCCGCCGCCTTGGTCTCGTCCTTGCCGCGCTTCTCCGCCGTCCGTGCCATATTCAGCTCCTCTGCATCGACCGGATGGCGCGACGCGGCTTCCCACCCGCGCTCCGACTCCACGGGCATAGGACAAGCGCGGGTCGGGGATCAATCCGGCTTCGTGACCGCCTGAACGCCACGGTTCTTTGCCCGACGACCGGGCGAGGCGGCTCGATCCGCGCGCCAGACGTCGTGGATCGTCGCGCAGGACAGCGCGCTCGCCAGCACGAGCACGCCGGCCGGGCGCAGCAACTGGCCCAGCGTCAGCCAATAGTCCGCCACGATCGGCCCCGCGTGGACGCCGTCGCCAGCCGCCCGCGTGACGATGTGGACCAGGCCGAGATCGACCGGCACCGACAGGAGGTAACCGACGATCAGCGCCACCCGCACGCCGATCCCGCGCGGGCGCTCGGAAAACGTCAGGAAGATGGTCAGCACCTGCGCATAGCCGCCGCCGTCGGACGTCACGAGTGCGATCAGCGTCGCCAGGTTGAGCAACCGCTGCGGCGACACGGTCGCGGGCTGCCGCGCGGCGACCACCGCCGCGACCAGGATCAGGACCTGCACCCCGTGCACCACCGGCGGGATGACGGCGGCGAGGCCCCGCGTCCATCCCGGGCCGAGCGGGACGAGCGACCCGTTCAGCGCCGCGACCACCGGGCCATAGGCGGTGCTGTACCAGATGTCCCACAGGCTGGTGACCTCCCGCAGGTGGACGCTCCAGCCGATCAAATTGCCCGCGAGCGCCACCGGATCGCCGGCGCCCCAGCAGGCCCAGGACAGCAGGTACACGCCGCCCGTCGCCAGCAACGCTCCTCCGAACACGCGCCAGCGCCCATGCGGCAGCACGGCGAACGCCGTGGCGATCAGATAGACCTTGAGGTTGATCGTCAGCCCGAGCGCAAGCGAGCGCGACCGGACGCCGCGCAGCAACGGCCCGTGCGCGAGCACGAAGCAGGCGAGGCACACCAGGATGAGGTTGCCACGATCCAGCGCGTTCAGCATCGGCAACCCGAGCGTGAGCGCGACGGCGCGCGGCACGGCGGTGCGCCGGTCCTGCACCGTGAAGGTGGCCGCGATCAGCAGCACATCGAGCACGTACCAGCCGTGCAGCGCGATCGTGCCCACCCAGTCGCAGCCCCGCACCGCCGCGTCGTTGCCGTCGAGGTAACAGCGCGGCAGCGACAGCGCCCTGAGCAGCATGAACGATACCGGCGGATAGAGCGTCCGCCAGCGATCATAGGCGCCGTCATGGCGGGACCACCAAGCGGTGTGGAACCAGTCCATCCAGTAATCGGCTGGATCGGGGTAGAAGGGTTGCGGCAGCCAGCCGCGCACGAGCAGATGACCGACCGACCAGGCGGCACCCGCGACCACCGCGAGCGCCAGCGCCTGCTCGATCGTCCGGAACGACCGCGCCCGAATCATGCGGGCAGCGACCGGGGCCGACGGAACACCAGCGACCGCAGCGCCAGATAGTTGATCGCCGACGCGCCCAGCGTCGCCGCCAGCCCCGCCGCATAGGGCGACGCCGTCACCCGCTCGAACGCCGCCAGCAGCAGCAGGTTGACGAGGTAGTTGGACAGGTAGGCGAGCGCGAAGGACCGCTTCGAGCCGCGCTGGTCGCGGAACACGTGGCGGCTGTACGTCAGGTAGTTGAACGCGACGCCGCCGATTTGCGCCAAGCCTTGCGCGACATAGAGATTGGTCCCGCAGCGGATCAGCAGCGCGAACAGGCCGAAGCCGACGGCCGTGTTGATCGCGGCGGCTTGGTAGAAGCGGATCAGCTCGCCGAGCCGGCGCCGCGCCAACTCAGTCGGCATCGGGAAAGTTCACCCGCTCGCGCTCGATCACCAGCGGTGTCTCGCGACCACGCTCGGCGATCAGCCGGATCTGATCGCCCATCAGCCCCAGAAAGCCGAACAGCAGCGCGAGTTGCAGTTCGACCGCGATCGCCGCCGCCCACCCCCAGCCGCCATGGCCCAGCGCGGCGGCGACCAGCGCCAGCGGGATCAGCGCGAGGCCGATCGCGAGGCCGATCGCGCCCAGATAGAGCGGCGCGCGCAGCAGCCGCTTCGACGCGCTCGCCAAGCCGGAGAGCGCGAAGTCGAGCAGCGTGAAGAAGTCGTTGTTGGAGCGCCCGCCCACCCGCGCGGGGCGCGAATAGCCGACCAGCTCGATCGGCCAGCCCGTCTCCACCAGCATGCCGCGAAAGAACGGCTCCGGCTCACGCAGCCGCGCGATCTGGGACACGACGCGGCGGGAATAGAGGCCAAAGCCGGTGGCGTTGGGGACGACCGGATAGTCGCCGAGTCGTCGCGCCAGCCCGTAGGACAGCCGCCGCGTCATCGCCAACCCGGCGGACGAGCGCTCCGACTCGCGCACCCCCAGCACGATGTCGGCGCCCGCGCGCCAGCGCCGGACGAACTCCGGCAACAAGGCCGGCGAGTCCTGAAAATCGGCGCACATGTTGATCACCGCGCGCCCGCGAGCCTGGAAAATCCCGTGGGTCGGCGAGCGCATCTGGCCGAAGTCGCGGGTGTTGACGATCAGCCGCACCCTCCGGTCGCGCGCGCACAGGTCCCGCAGGATCGGAACGGTGCGGTCCCGCGACGCATTGTCGATGAAGATCAGGTCGAAGCTGACGCCCGTCGACTCGAGCTCGCCGATCACCGCTTGCGCGATGGCCAGCGCGTTGGCTTCCTCGTTGCGCGTCGGGATGACGACGGAGATGTCGGGGTCGGTCATGCCACTTGGTCCAGCAGCGCCGGCCAACGGGTCAGCCATGCGACGGTGGCGTCGAGCGCCGCGTCGAGCGACGGCGCGACCAACCCCAGCTCGCGCGCGATCCGCGCCGTGCACGGCACGTAGCGATCGACGGGCCCGCCGGCGCGCGACGGCACGATGGCCGGCACGCCGAACCGCCGCGCGATCCGCCCGGCGAGATCGGCCATCTCCACCGCCTCGTCCGAACCGATATTATAGACCGGGCAGGCCGGCGTCGCCGAGTCGGCGATGGTCAGCAGCCAGCGGACCAGCTCATCGGCATGCAGGTAGCTGCGGTATACCGGCGTCCCCGCGCGCACCGCGATCGGCCGCCCCGCCAGGCCATCCGCCAGGAACTGGCCGATCGCGAAATGCTGGTCGCGCGGCAGGTATGGCCCGACGAACGCGAAGGCGCGCGCGATCGACACGGCCAGCCCCTGCTCGGCGCCGCCACGCGCGATCGCCGCCTCCGCCAGGCGCTTCGCCACCGCGTAATCGCGCTTGTAGGCGGGCAGCCCGACCGCGTCGCCGAACGGCGCGTCCTCGGCGAGCGCGGCGACCCCGGCGGGTTGCGTGCCGTATACCGCGCCGCTGCTGGCATAGACGATCCGCGCGGCGGGGCAGCATCGCGCGGCGAGCACCGCGAACCGCTCCGCCTGTTCCACGATCGCGGCGCGCTCCCCCAGCGGATCGGCGGCATGACGGCGCGCGTCGCTGGTGGTGGCGGCATGGACGATCACGTCCACGCGCGGCAGCGCGTCCGCCGTCAGCGCGTCGAGCGCGACCAGCTCGACGCCAGCGCTCAGCAGCTCGGGCGCGGTCGCCCGCAAGGTCTCCGGCCGACGCGCCGCCGCGATCACCCGGCCGATCCCGAACGGAGCCAGCAGCCCGCGCCCGAACGCGTCGAGGATCGACTTGCCGAAGAAACCGCTGCCGCCGATCACCAGCAGCGTGCGCGTCGGGTCCATCGGTCAACAGCCCGCCAGATAGTCGATCTCCGGCGTCATCCGGTCGATCGGGTTCGACTCCATCGATCCGGTCGCGGTGATGCGGCTGGTGATCTTGGGAAAATAGGTCTGTTCCGGATCGACCGGCACGATGAACGCCGCCGGGCCGGACGCGTCCAGCCGCGCCAGCACCGCCGGATCGCGGTTCCAGTCCGGCCCCAGCGTCAGTACCGGCACGTCCCAGGCGGCGAACACGCGCCTCCAGTCGGGCAGGCCGAGCCCCGATCGCCGGTCGCAGCCGAGATACTTGCCACCGAAATAGCTTCGTTGCGTCATGCGGATCGACGCGTGGCCGCCATCGTCGAAGATGAAGATCTTCAGGTCCAGATCGTTGACCGCGACCGTGCCAAGCTCCTGCAGATTCTGCGCGAAGCCGCCATCGCCCTCGATCAGGATCGTGCGTCGTCCGCCGCCGCCGATCGCCGCGCCGATCGCGCCCGACAGGCCATAGCCCATCGACGCGAGCGACTTGTTGGTCAGCAGCCGCTGGCCGAAGCGCTGCCGATACAGCTGCATCGACAGCGTGAAGGCGCTGCCGCTGCTGCACGGGATGATCAGGTCGTCGTCCCTGGTCAGCGGCTCCAGCGCGACGATGAAGTCGTAGGGCGAGAGGAAGCCCTCGCCCGTGGTGTTGACCGGCTCCACGCGCGGCACCACGTCGCGGATGCGCCGGGCTTGCGCGAGCCAGTCGTCGTGCCGCGCGAGCGGCCGCGCGAACAGCCGCCGCGCGACATCGTCCGCGTCGACCGCCAATCCGAGATCGACGCGCGGATGGCCCTTGGCGAGTTCGCCCGGGTCGATCTCGACCTGCACGATCGTCGCATCGCGACCGAAGGCCCGCCAGTTGAACCCGGTCTGCTGCAAGCCCAGCCGCGTCCCGATCGCGATGATCAGGTCGGCGCGCTGAATGACGATGTTGCTGGCGCGCTGGCCCCAGGTGTTGGGGCGCCCGAGATAGACCGGATCGTCGCCGTCCAGCCGATCGGCGCCGTTATAGGTGGTCATCGTCGGCACGCCGAGCGCGAGGAGTCGCTCGCGCAATGCGGCGGCGCCGGCATGCGAGACACCGCCACCGATCAGCACCACCGGCCGCTCGGCGCGGTCATACAGCCCCGCGACCCGGTCGAGCACCGCCTCGCTGATCAGCGGCAGCACCGGCGGCGCGATCGGCGGCAGCGGCTCCTCGTCCACCGTCGCCGCCTGGACGTCGAGCGGGATTTCGAGGAACACCGGGCCCTTGCGCGGCGTCCAGCCGACCTGGAGCTTGTCCAGGAAGTCCGCCGCCCCGATCGGCGTCTCGAAGCGCCAGGCGAGCTTGGTCGTCGACCGGACCAGCGCGACGCCGTCGATCTCCTGGATGCCGCGCGAGCGCAGCTGGCCACGCGCGAGGTCGGCCGTCTTGACCTGCCCGCCGAGCACCAGCAGCTCGCGGCTTTCCAGATAGGCGCCGGCGAGCGCGGTGACGATGTTGGTCAGCCCCGGCCCCGCCGTCACCAGCGCCAGCGCCTTGGCCGGGGCGGCGATCTCGTTGAAATACTCCGCCGCGATCCCGGCGGCGACCTCGTGCACCACCGGCACGCCGGTCAGATGGCGGTCGAGGCTTTCGGTCAGGTGCATGATGTTGCCCCCGCCGACATAGAAATAATGCGTGTAGCCGGCGGCGGCGAGCCATCGCGCGATCTGGTCGGCATATTTGACGCGGACCGGCGCCGGCGGGGTCAGCAGGGCGCGCAGCAAGGCCAGCGCCGTCGTTGGATCGAGGCTGTCCGGGTCGGCTTGGTCATAGCCCCAGCCGGCGTGGAGCGTTCGATGCACGCGGCCGGCGAACGGCTGGAGGTGCGCGCGCATGTCGTCGAGGTAGACGACCGGCCGCGCGTCGTCGTCCAGCCAGCCCTGCGCCTCGGCGACCGCGAGCTTGGAGCCGTGCCGCCGAACGTCCTCCTGCCCGAAAACCGGAACGACATCCGCCTCGTGAAAGGCGAGCGTGCGGTGGATCGAGGCGACGTCGCGCGTCGACAGGATCGCGAAGCGATCGGGGTGCTGGACGAGCAGCGGCCGCAGCTCGTGGAAGAAGTCGTACGGCGCCATCAGCCGGGGCCAGTCCGCGTCCTCCATCATCGCCGCGCGCGCGGCGAAGAAACGCGTCGCGAAGTCGCGGTCGGGCTGATCCGGCGTGAGCGTCGCCAGCTCGGCCGGCGACGCGCGGCGCTGCTCGTCGTGCAGTCGGTTATACTGCCACGCGTCGGTGACGACGGCGCGGAACGCCATGAACTCGTCGAACGACACATCCTGCCGATAACCGGCGCGCCCGGCGACCGAGCGGTTGCACACCGACCAGGCCTCGGACGCGCTGTTGAAGAGCACGCCGTCGAAGTCGAGCACGATCAATGGCTCGACGGTCCGTTCGGCGACGAACCGGCGGGTCAGGTCGGATAGGGCGACCATCGTCTCAGCGCCCCAGGAACGCCGCGACCGTGTCGGCGACATAGCCGATGTGATCGCCGCCGATGCCGGGGAACAGCCCGATCCAGAAGGTCTGTTCGGTGACGAGGTCCGCGTTCGTCAACGGGCCCGCCACGCGGACGTCGCGCCCGCGCATATAGGGCTGGCGCAGCAGGTTGCCGCCGAACAGCAGCCGGGTGCCGATCCTGCGGGCCTCCAGATGTTTGACCAGCGCGTCGCGGCTCACCCCCGACTCGGGCCGGATCGTCAGCGGGAAGCCGAACCAGGACGGCTCGCTGTTCGGCGTCGCCTCCGGCAGGAGGAAGACGTCCGTGTGACGCCGGAACACCTCCAGCAGTGCCGCGAAATTGCGTCTCCGCGCCGCGATGAAGCCGTCCAGCCGATCGAGCTGCGCCAGGCCGACGGCGGCCTGCATGTCCGTGATCTTCAGATTATAGCCGGCATGGCTGTAGGTGTATTTGTGGTCGTAGTTCTGCGGCAGGTCGCCCAGCTTGCGCGCGAACCGCTTGAAGCAGGTGTTGTCGGCGCCCGGCGCGCACCAGCAGTCGCGGCCCCAGTCGCGCATCGACTCAATCAGCCGCTTGAGGCGCGGCTGGTTGGTGAACACCGCCCCGCCCTCGCCCATCGTGATATGGTGCGCCGGGTAGAAGGACAGCGTGCCGACGTCGCCGAACGTGCCGACCTCGCGCCCGTCATAGGTCGCGCCGAGCGCGTCGCAGCAATCCTCGATCACGTACAGGTCGTGCTTGCGGGCGACCCGCATCACCTCGCCCAGGTCGAACGGATTGCCCAGCGTGTGCGCGATCATGATCGCGCGCGTGCGCGGCCCCACCGCCGCCTCGATCGCGTCGGCGCGGATGTTGTAGGTCGGCACGTCGATGTCGACGAACACGGGGGTGAGGCCGTATTGGAGTGCCGGGTTGACGGTGGTCGGGAAACCGGCGGCGCAGGTGATCACCTCGTCGCCGGCCTGCAGCGCGTCGTTCCGCAGCGCGGGCGAGGTGAGCGCCGCCAGCGCGAGCAGGTTGGCGGACGAGCCGGAATTGGTGGTGAGCACGTGGCGAACGCCGATCCGCTCGCCCAGCCGGCGCTCGAACGCCTCGTTGAACCGGCCGGCGGTCAGCCAGAAATCAAGCGCGGAGTCGACCAGCATCCGCATGTCCGCCGCGCCATAGACCTTGCCGGCCACGGGCACCGGGCTGACCCCCGGCTGGAACGGCTTGGGCGCATGCGCGGTGTCGGCATAGCGGCTCACCAGCGTCCCGATCGCCTCGCGCAGCCCCTCCGGGCCGTCCGTCGCGACGATGTCGTCGGCGATCGCGTCCAGCAACGCGGCGCTGCCGACGCCGCCGAGCGCACCCGCCGCCTCCAGGCGCTCGCTGTAGAGCATGAACCCCGTCTCCCCACTCGTCGGGATCAGGGATGCCGTCGCGAACCTAAGATCGGGTTAACCTCATTCGGCAAGCCGCCCGAAACAGCGGAACACCCGCTCACCCCAGCATCGCCGCCAGTGCCGGGCTGATCCGCTCGTTCCTCGAACGGTCCAGCCATCGCGCCGCCAGTCCCTCGCGCGTCGCCAGCGCCGTCGCCGCGTCGGGCGCCAGCACGAGGAGCGCGCTCGCCCACGCATCCGCCAGCATCGCCGTCGCCGCGACCACGGTCACCGCCATCGCGCCCGTCGCGGGCCGGCCGGTGCGCGGATCGATCGTGTGCACTCCCCGGAGATGATCGCCCGACGTCGCCACCGCGAGCTCGTGCGCCGCGATCCGCAGCGGCGGCACCGGCGCGGGCGTTTCCACGTCCACCCACCACGGCTCGCCGTCCGGGCGCAGCCCCCGCCCCCGGCACTCGCCGCCGATCTCGACCAGATGATGCCGACGCCCCGCCTGCCGCAGCAGGTCGCTCACCACGTCGACGGCATGGCCCTTCGCGATCCCCGACAGGTCGAGCCCGCAGCCGCCCGGCTGGCGCAGC
>NZ_CAHJWX010000029.1 GCF_903643065.1 Sphingomonas bacterium
CCGGCACCGGCGGCGGCGCGCGCGGGCGAGAGGGCGAGCGGCGCGAGGCTGCGCCGTGCTGCGTCGCGGGGACGTGCGGAAGCGGGCGACCGTGATCCAGGCGCTGGCCTTTTACCTGTTCGCGGGCGTGGTGCTGGTGTCGGGCGCGATGACAGTGACGTCGCGCAACCCGGTGCACGCGGTGATGTGGCTGATCCTGGCCTTCTTCAACGCCGCCGGGCTGATGGTGCTGTGCGGCGCCGAGTTCATCGCGATGCTGCTCGTCATCGTCTATGTCGGCGCGGTCGCCGTGCTGTTCCTGTTCGTGGTGATGATGCTCGATATCGAGGTGGCGGAGATGCGCGGCGGGTTCGCGCGCTATTGGCCGTTCGGGATGATCCTCGCAGTGGTACTGGCCTGCGAGCTGGCGTTCACCGGCTTCGGCTCGCTGCACGGGCATCTCCACGTCACGCTCGCCTATGCGTCGACCGGCGGCACCAAGCCGAACATCCAGGCGCTGGGCGATCTGATCTACACGCGCTACCTGTTCGTGTTCGAGGGCGCGGGGCTGGTGCTGCTGGTCGCGATGATCGGCGCGATCGTGCTGACCCACCGCGACCGCAAGGGCACGCGCTATCAGAATATCGGCCGCCAGAACGCCAGGCGCCCGCAGGACGCGACGCGCAACGTCGACCAGCCGGTCGGCGTGGGGGTGGAATTGTGAGCGGGCTTCTTCGACGTCATGCTGAACTCGTTTCAGCATCCATGCGCGACGCTCATCACCGGCGCGGCGCTCGTTCGGCGGGTATAGCATGGATCCTGAAACAAGTTCAGGATGACAGGGAAATGCCGTCGTGATCGGTCTTGTCCATTACCTCGTCGTCGCCGCGATCCTGTTCGCGCTGGGCGTGCTGGGGCTGGTCGCGAACCGCAAGAACCTGATCGTCATGTTGATGGCGATCGAGTTGATCCTGCTCGCGGTGAACCTCAATCTGGTCGCCTTCTCGGCCTATCTGCACGATCTCGTGGGTCAGGTGTTCGCGATGTTTGTGCTGACCGTCGCGGCGGGCGAGGCGGCGATCGGGCTCGCGATCCTGGTCATCTATTTCCGCGGACGCGGCACGATCGCGGTCGACGACGTCAACCGGATGAAGGGCTGACCATTGATCCTCTTCATCGTTTTCCTACCGCTGTTCGCCGCGCTCGTCGCGGGTCTGGGGCAGCGGCTGATCGGGTCGGTGCCGGCCAAGCTCGTCACCACGGGCGCGCTGTTCACCGCCTGCGCGCTGTCCTGGGTGATCTTCGCGCGCTTTCTGGGCGGGGAGCAGCCGGCGACCACCACGGAAGTGATGCGCTGGATCAGCTCCGGGAGCATGGACGTGCACTGGGCGCTGCGCGTCGACGCGCTGACCGCCGTAATGCTGGTCGTCATCACTTCGGTGTCGGCGCTCGTGCACCTGTATAGCTGGGGCTATATGAGCGAGGACCCGGATCAGGCTCGCTTCTTCGCCTATCTGTCGCTGTTCACCTTCGCGATGCTGATGCTGGTGACGGCGGACAGCCTCGTCCAGATGTTCTTCGGTTGGGAGGGCGTCGGGCTGGCCAGCTACCTGCTGATCGGGTTCTGGTATTACAAGCCGTCCGCCAACGCCGCCGCGATCAAGGCGTTCGTCGTCAATCGCGTCGGCGATCTGGGCTTCATGCTCGGCATCTTCGGCACGTACCTCGTGTTCGACACCGTCTCCATTCCGTCGATCCTGGCGCACGTGTCGGCGCATACCGGCTCGACGATCGGCTTCCTGTGGTTTCGCGCCGACACGATCACCGTCCTGTGCCTGCTCTTGTTCGTCGGCGCGATGGGCAAGTCGGCACAGCTGGGGCTGCATACCTGGCTGCCCGACGCGATGGAGGGCCCTACCCCGGTTTCCGCGCTGATCCACGCGGCGACGATGGTGACGGCCGGCGTGTTCATGGTGTGCCGCCTGTCGCCGATGTTCGAGGCGTCGCCGGCGGCGCTGACGGTGGTCCGCTTCGTGGGCGCCGCGACATGCCTGTTCGCGGCGACCTGTGGCCTGGTGCAGACCGACATCAAGCGCGTGATCGCCTATTCGACCTGCTCGCAGCTCGGCTATATGTTCTTCGCCGCCGGCGTCGGTGCTTATGGCGCGGCGATGTTCCACCTGTTCACGCATGCCTTCTTCAAGGCGCTGTTGTTCCTGGGCGCGGGCTCGGTGATCCACGCGATGCATCACGAGCAGGATATGCGCTATTATGGCGGCCTGTGGCGCAAGATCCCGCTTACGTTCACGACGATGCTGCTCGGCACGCTGGCGATCACCGGCGTTGGCATCCCCGGCGTGTTCGGGCTGCCGGAGATCGGCTTCGCGGGTTTCCACTCCAAGGATGCGATCATCGAGCTGAGCTATGCGGCGGGGCAGACCGGCGCTTGGTTCGTCGGCGTGCTCGTCGCACTGCTGACGAGCTTCTACTCGTGGCGGCTGATGTTCCTGACCTTCTGGGGCACGCCGCGCTGGGCCGCGTCCGAGCATATCCAGCACGCCCTGCATGACGCGCACGGCCACGGCACTCAGCAGGGCGAGCACGAGCCGGAGGGCGAGCATGGCGGCGCCGAGCCGGACGAGCATGGGCCCTCGCAACAGGACCTGCCGGCGGGCACGGGCGGCTACCATCCGCACGAGAGCCCTTGGGTGATGGCGCTGCCGCTGGTGGTGCTTGCGTTCGGGGCGGTGTTTGCGGGATACCTGTTCCACACCACCTTTGTCGGCGAGCATGCGGGCGGCACCTATTGGCACGGCGCGATCGCGTTCCGCGAGAAGCTGATGGCGTCGGTCGAGGACATTCCGCTGCCGATCAAGCTGAGCGCGTCGATCGCGATGCTGCTGGGCCTGCTGGGTGGCTGGTACGCCTATCTCCGCGCGCCGAACACGCCGGCGGCGGTGGCCGACCAGTTCCGCGTCGTCTACCGCTTCCTGCTGCACAAATGGTATTTCGACGAGCTGTATCATCTGCTCTTCGTGCGGCCCGCCTTCGCGGCCGGGCGGCTGCTCTGGCATCGCGGCGACGAGCGGACGATCGATCGGTTCGGGCCCAACGGGCTTGCCTGGGCGGTGGCGCTGGGCAGCCGGGGGGCGGGGCGGCTTCAGTCGGGCTATCTGTATACCTATGCGTTCGTGATGCTGATCGGGCTCACCGGCGCGGTGACCTGGGTGATCACGCGATGAGCGGCGTGCCCCTCCTGTCGATCATGCTCGCCGTGCCCGGGATCGCGGCGGTCGTGTGCCTGTTCCTGTCGGCGCCCGCCGCGCGGATGCTGGCGCTGGCGGCGACGCTGATCGATCTGGCGCTCGGCATCATGCTGTGGACCGGCTACAACATCGGCGGCGCGCAGTGGCAGTTCACCGAAAGCTATCCCGTCTTCGGCCAGTTCGGCTGGGCGCTGGGGATCGACGGCTTCGCGCTGCTGCTGATCATGCTCAGCGTGTTCCTGATGCCGATCTGCATCGGCGCCAGCTGGCGCGCGATCACCGAGCGCGTGCCGGAGTATATGGCGGCGTTCCTGCTCACCGAAGTGCTGATGATCGGCACGTTCGCGGCGCAGGACCTGTACCTATTCTACATCTTCTTCGAGGCCGGGTTGATCCCGATGTACCTGATCATCGGCGTGTGGGGCGGCGCCAACCGGGTGTATGCGAGCTACAAGTTCTTCCTGTACACGCTGCTCGGTTCGGTCGTGATGCTGATCGCGATGCTGTACATGGCGCATGCGGCGGGCACGACGAGCATCCCGGCGCTGATGCGGTTCGACTTCCCGGCGCATGTGCAAACCTATCTGTGGCTCGCCTTCTTCGCCTCGTTCGCGGTCAAGATGCCGATGTGGCCGGTCCATACCTGGCTGCCCGACGCACATGTCCAGGCGCCCACCGCCGGCTCGGTGATCCTGGCGGGCGTGCTGCTCAAGCTCGGCGGCTATGGCTTCCTGCGCTTCAGCCTGCCGATGTTCCCGGAAGCGTCGGCGCAGCTCGCCTGGCTGGTGTTCGCGCTGTCGGCGGTGGCGGTGATCTACACCTCGCTGGTGGCGCTGGTGCAGCAGGACATGAAGAAGCTGATCGCCTATTCCTCCGTCGCGCACATGGCGATCGTCACGATCGGGCTGTTCGCGTTCAACCGGCAGGGGATCGAGGGGGCGATGCTGGTCATGCTGGGTCACGGCCTGGTCTCGGGCGCGCTGTTCCTGTGCGTGGGCGTGATCTATGACCGGCTCCACACCCGAGAGATCGCGCGCTATGGCGGGCTGGCGATCGTGATGCCGGCCTATGCCCTGTTCTTCATGCTGTTCACGATGGCGTCGGTCGGGCTGCCGGGCACGAGCAACTTCGTCGGCGAGCTGCTGAGCCTGATGGGGGTGTTTCAGCTTTCGACGGGGATCGCGCTGCTCTGCACGACCAGCATCATCCTGGGCGCGGCGTACATGCTGTACCTCTATCGCCGGGTCGTCTTTGGCGAGGTCAAGTCGGAGGAGGTTCGCGCGATGCCGGACCTGTCGGCGCGTGAATATTGGCTGCTCGCGCCGATCGCGGCGGCGGTGCTGTGGATGGGTGTGTACCCGGAGAGCTTCCTCGCGCCGATGCGCAAGGACGTGGGCGTGCTGCTGGCACGGATCGATCGGGCGAAGCCGCCGGGCGACGCGTCACCGAGCGCCGGGCGCGGCGGGCCGATGGTGGCGAGCGCGGAGGTGCGGCCGTGAGCGCGGATTACCTGATGGTGCTGCCGGAGGAGATCCTGTCGGCGGGCGCGATCGCGCTGATGCTGGTCGCCGCCTGGGGCGGGACGGCGTCGACGCGCGCGGTATCGTGGACCTCGGTCGCGGTGCTGGTGGGCGCCGGCATCGCGCTCGCCGGGCCGGCGGCGCAGGGCGGCGTGGCGTTCGGCGGGCTTTACCGCGCCGACCTGTTCGCGGGCGTCGCCAAGGTGCTGATCTTCGCCGCCACCGCGATCTCAATCGTGATCGCGCCCGGCTTCTTTCGCCGCACCGCCGGCGACGATCTGCGGCCCGAATACCCGGTGCTGATGCTGCTCGCGGCCGCGGGCATGGGGATGATGGTGTCGGCGGGCGACCTGCTGACGCTGTATGTCGGGCTGGAGCTGCAGAGCCTCGCCTCCTATGTGCTGGCGAGCTTCATGCGGCGCGATCGGCGCTCGGCGGAGGCGGGGCTGAAATATTTCGTGCTCGGCGCGCTGGCGAGCGGGATCCTGCTCTACGGCATCAGCCTGGTCTATGGCTTCGCAGGCACGACGCTGTTCGGCGGCATCGCCTCGGCCTATGCGGGTGCCCCGCATGGCGCGCCGGCATTCTACGGGCTGATGTTCGGGCTGGTCTTCGTGTTCGCCGGCATTGCCTTCAAGATGGCGGTGGTGCCGTTCCACATGTGGACGCCCGACGTGTACGAGGGCGCGCCGACGCCGGTGACCGCGTTCTTCGCGTCGTCGTCAAAGGTGTCGGCGGTGGCGCTGGCGGTGCGCGTCGCGATCGGTGCGATGGGGCCGGCGGCGGGTGAATGGCGACAGATCGTGATCTTCGCCGCGCTCGCGTCGATCATCCTCGGCGCGGTAGCGGCGATCGGGCAGACCAACGTCAAGCGGCTGCTCGCTTATTCCTCGATCAACAATGTCGGCTTCATCCTGGTGGGGCTCGCGGCGGGAACGCCGGCGGGGGTGGCGTCCGTGCTGTTCTACCTCGCCGTGTACGTGACGATGACATTGGGCGCGTTCATCGTCGTGCTGCAGATGCGCGACGAGGCGGGGCAGCCGGTGGAGGCGATCGACGCGCTCGCGGGGCTGTCGCGGACGCGGCCGGCGCTGGCGGCGGCGATGGCGATCTTCATGTTCTCGCTCGCGGGCATCCCGCCGCTGCTCGGCTTCAACGCCAAGCTGGCGGTGTTCCAGGCGGCGGTCGACGCGGGCTTGTATCCGCTGGCGGTGCTGGGCTTCGTCGCCTCGGTGATCGGCGCCTATTATTATCTGCGCGTGATCAAGGTCATGTACGTCGACGCACCGGCCGTGACGTTCGCGCGCGAGCCGAACTGGGTCGAGGGCGGGCTGATCGCGGCGGCGGCGGCGCTGGTGTCGCCGATCGGCTGGATCGCGCTGGCGCCGCTCGGCATCCTGACCGCGAACGCGGCGCGCTCGCTATTCTGACCGTCCGCACCGTCGCGCGGACGGGATCGACCAACGCCGACATGCTGGCGCTGGCGCGCGATGGCGCGGGCGAGGGCTGGTGGCTGCGTGCCGAGCAACAGGACGGCGGGCGCGGGCGGCAGGGGCGGGCCTGGATGTCGCCGACCGGCAATTTCCACGGCTCCACGATCGTGCGGCTGCGCGCGGGCGATCCGCCGCCGACGGGGTTGGGGTTCGTGGCGGCAATGGCGCTGGTCGAGGTGGTCGCGTCGCTGGTGCCGGGCGCGAGCCTCAAATGGCCTAACGACCTGTTGCTCGATGGCGCCAAATTGTCGGGCATCCTGCTTGAGCGGATCGACGACGCGGTGGTGGTCGGCGTCGGCGTCAATCTGGCGCATCACCCCGATTTACCGGACCGGCGCACGACCAGCCTCGCCGCGCATGGCGTCACGGTCAGCGCGGAGGTGTTCGCGGAGCGGCTGGCCGATGGCTTCGCGCGATGGCTGCAGCGTTGGCGGGGCGAGGGGTTCGAAGCCGTCCGCGCGGCGTGGCTCGCTCGCGCCCATCCGATCGGGACGGCATTGAGCGCGCACTTGCCGGACGGGAGCGCGGTGCAAGGGTTGTTCGACGGGCTCGACGCCGACGGCGCGCTTAATCTGCGCCCCTCGAGGTCGCTCGGGAGAGCCTTGGCGGAGGGCGGGCGGCGTGTCATCCACGCGGGCGATGTCTTCCTGGTCTGATCGAATGTCCGTCCGCTTCGAGCGCCATCGGGAAGCTGGTCGGCGCGTCCATCCCGGTGCCTCGACGTCGCTCGGCACGAACGGCATAGGTGCGCGGCCATGCTGCTAGCGATCGATGCCGGTAATACCAATGTGGTCTTCGCCGTCCTGGAAGGGCGTCGGATCGTCGCGCGCTGGCGGATCGCGACCGATCCGCGGCGCACGGCGGACGAATATGCCGTGTGGCTGTCGCAGCTCCTTCAGCTGGAAGGGCTGAGCCGCGATGGGATCGACGGCGTGATCATCGCCACCGTGGTGCCGCGCGCGCTGCACAACCTGGAGGTGCTGGCGAGCAAGTATTTCCATACCACCGCGCTGGTCGCGGGGCGCGCGCCGGTCGAATGGGGGATCCCGCTCGATGTCGACGAGCCACAGAGCCTCGGCGCGGATCGCGCGGTGAACACGATCGCGGCGCACGCGCTGCATCCGGGCGACCTGATCGTGATCGATTTCGGCACCGCGACGACGCTGGACGTCTCCGACTATCGCGGCGCGTACAAGGGCGGGATCATCGCGCCGGGGCTCAACCTGTCGCTCGACGCGCTGGTCGGCGCCGCCGCCCAGCTGCCGCGCATCGCGATCGAGGCGCCCGCGACGCGCTCGGTGATCGGCACCAGCACGGTCGACCAGATGCGGATCGGCATCTTCTGGGGCTATCTCTCGCTGATCGAGGGGCTGGTCGCGCGGCTGAAGCAGGAGGTGGGCCGGCCGACCAAGGTGATCGCCACCGGCGGGCTCGCGACGCTGCTGACCGGGCACACGACGGTGTTCGACGCGATCGAGCCGGACCTGACGATCCAGGGACTGGCGATGATGTGGGAGCGCGCCCATATAGCATCCTGACTTTCTGCCGGTGCTGCCGGCTCGCGCGATCATCCGCGCCTTTCACGATTAGGATATTGAGTGACTCCCAAGAACGAATTGTTGTTTTGCGCGCTCGGCGGCTCGGGCGAGATCGGCATGAATGTCACGCTCTATGGAGCGCAGGGCAAGTGGGTGATGGTGGATTGCGGCGTCACCTTCGCCGACGCCGGCTATCCGGGGATCGATCTGATCCTGCCCGATCTCCAGTTCATCGAGGAACGTGGCGACGATCTGGTCGGCATCGTCATCACGCACGGGCATGAGGATCATATCGGCGCGCTGCCCTATCTGGCCGAGGATCTGGGCGTGCCGCTCTATGCGACGCCGTTCACCGCCGGGCTGGTGCGCGGCAAGCTGGAAGAGGAGGGCATCGCCGACCGCGTCAAGCTGCGGATCGTGCACGCCAACGAGCCGTTCAAGCTCGGGCCGTTCGGGTTCGAGTTCGTCGAGGTGTCGCATTCGATCCCCGAGGCGAACGCGTTGGTGATCGATACGCCTGAAGGGCGGGTGTTCCACACGGGCGATTGGAAGCTGGACGCGGCGCCGGTGCTGGGCAACCCCGCCACCGCCGAGGCGCTGACCGCGATCGGGGATCGCGGCGTGGACGTGATGGTCTGCGATTCAACCAACGTGTTCAACGCCGAGGCGTCCGGCTCGGAGGCCGATGTACGGCGCGGGCTGGCGGAGACGGTCGCGGCGGCGGCGGGGCGCGTGCTCGTCACCACCTTCGCGTCCAACGCGGCGCGGCTGCACACGCTGGGCCAGGTCGCGCGCGAGACGGGGCGGCAGCTGTGCGTCACCGGCCGCTCGCTGGACCGCATCCTCAAGGTGGCGCGCGCGACCGGCTATCTTCAGGACTTTCCCGAGACGATCGACCCCGAGACGGCGATGCGTCTGCCGCCCAAGCGCGTCCTGATCGTCGCGACCGGCGGGCAGGGCGAGCCGCGCGCGGCGCTGGGCCGGGTCGCCGACGGCAGTCACACGATCAAGCTCACCGATGGCGACACGGTGATCTTCTCGTCGCGTCAGATCCCCGGGAATGAGGTGGCGATCGGGCGCATCCAGAACATCCTGGCCGGCAAGGGCGTGGCGATGGTGACCGAGCGTCAGGCGCATGTCCATGTTTCCGGTCATCCCGGCCAGCCCGAACTCGCCGCGATGTATGGCTGGATCCGGCCAAAGGCGCTGGTGCCGGTGCATGGCGAGATGCGGCACCTGCGCGAGCATGCCCGTTTCGCCAAGGTGCAGGGCATCGCATCCGCGATCGTGCAGACAAACGGCGACATCCTGCGCCTGCTGCCGGGGCCGGCCAGGAAGATCGGCGACGCGCCGGTCGGCCGCCTGGTGCTCGACGGCGACGTGATCTTGCCGGCGGACGGCACGACGATCAACGAGCGGCGGCGGATCGCGATCAACGGCCAGGTCTCGGTCGCGGTCGCGTTGCGCGACGGGCGGCTGGTCGGGAGGCCGGAACTGCGCGTGCAGGGCCTGCCGGTGGAGGAGGATCGCGCGGCGTTCCTGGTCGCCGCCGCCGATGCCGCCGCCGAGGCGGTGCGCGGCGGGCGTCGATCGGCCGATCGGGTCAAGGAGGATCTGCGCCTGGCGATCCGGCGCATCGCGACCCGCTGGACGGGCAAGAAGCCGGTCGTCGACGTGCTGCTGATCGAGGCGTGACGCTTCGGTCCGAACGGAGGAGCTGATGCGCTGGACCTCGGCGGTGGCGATCTACATCCTGTTCTGGGCGATGAGCGTGTTCCTGGTGCTCCCGTTCGGGGTCCGGACGGGGCACGAGGCGGGCGCCGACCACGTCGTCGGCACGGCGGAAAGCGCGCCGCACGAGTTTCGCCCCGGCCGGATCGCGGTTCGCGTGACGGTGGTGGCGACGGTGTTGTTCGTGCTGTTCCAGCTCAACTACCGCTATGACTGGATCACCGCGCAGACGCTGACCTTCTTCAACTTACAGGACGCGCCGCCGCTGCGATGACCGCCCCTGCCCGGATCGTCCGGAACAGGTTCAGCGCAATCGCTCGATGGCCTGGGCGAGCGCGACGTACAGCTTGCCCATGTCGCTCGACAGCAGCGTCACGCCCAGCGGCGAGCCGTCGCGCTGGGCGAGCACGGCGCGCAACATCGCCTCGAAATCGTGGATGTAACGGTTGACCTGTTCGCGAAACGGCCCGTCCGCGTCGTACAGCCCCGCGATCTGACGCGCCTCGCCCGTGTCGAGCAGGCGCACCGCGCGGCGGGTGAACACGCCCCGGTCGCCCTTGAGATACGCCGCCCAGGCGCTGTCCGTCACGTCGGGCGCCAGGTGGCGGGCGATATCGATCGAGGCGGAGTTGAGCGCCTCGATGAGCAGCGACACGCGCCGCGCGAAGGTGTCGCGGTCGGCTTCCTCGCGCTCGTGGCGCGCGTCGACCATCCGCGTCTCGACCAGCGCGGATTGTTCGACCAGCGCCTGGACGTGGCCGGCGAGCCGCTCGGTCGCGCGGGTGGAGGCGTCGACGGCGGTGTTGGTGGCGTCGGTGACGGCGGTGATCTGGCGCTCGACCGTGTCGCTCGCCGCGCGGCGCAGCGCGGCGGCGGCCTCCGCCTCC
>NZ_CAHJWX010000030.1 GCF_903643065.1 Sphingomonas bacterium
CAAGCTCAACGAATGTGGCTGCGCATGGCGACGGCGGCGGCGCGGCTGCGCGCGGCCGGCGAGGGCGACGCGGCGTTCCTGGAGGCCAAGCTGGTGACCGCGCGCTTCTATGCCGAGCGGCTGCTGCCGGGGACGGGCTCGCTGCGGCGCCAGATCGAGGGCGGCGCGGAGGCGGTGATGGCGCTGCCGCCGGAGATGTTCCTGGCGGCGTGAGCTGCCGCCGTTCACCGCCCCTCTACCCCGGTCTTCGTCGGGAGCGGGGTGGGAACAGCGCTGGGTGCGGGCCGGTGCGTACCGATCGGTTCGGCCGGCGCACGCGGCGGCTCGGGTGATGTGCCGGTCAGCGGCGGCTGTGGCTTCATGCATTGCGTCGGCGCCGCGCGCTTGAACTGACCGCAGTTCCACAGCGCCTTGTCGAACCCGTGCGCGCGATCACGCAGGTAGCTGAACCCCAGGCTTGCCTGCTGCCGCGGGGTGAGCGGCAGCGCGGCCGGTGCGCCCGCGAGCGGCGTCCAGGCGAGATATTTGCAATATGCCCGCGTCCCGCACGCACGGGCGACGAGCGCCGGGAAGGCGTCCGGCGACCCGTTGGCAGGCAGCGTCGCGAGGATGGCCCCGGGTTCGTCCGCTTCGCCGCCGGTCGCGTCGCCGAGCGGCGGTGCCGGCACGATCGGGGCGCCGGTGGCCGCGAGCTCGACCGGTGCGACCGTCGGAGCATGCGCCGGCGAGAGCGACGCGAGCGCGTCGATCACCGGCTCCGGTCCGTCACGCATCCGATCGAACGCGGCCGGCGTGCCCCACCAGCCGGCCCAGCGGAAGAACAGGTGCGGGCCGACGCGCGCGATCTTGTCGAGGCTGGCCTGCCAATAGGGCACGACCCAGTCCGTGTGGTAATGCGTCGCGAGCCCGACCGGGCGGAACACGGCCCCGGCCAGCGCCCGCGTCGCGATCGTTCGCGCGTGCGCCCAACTCGCCGGCAGCGGATGCCAGCGGTCGAGCGCGCCGTCGCAGGTGAAGCTGAACTGGCAGCCGGTGCGTCGCTCCGAGCCCTGGAACACGACGCCGCAGACGCTCTTCGGAAAGGCGGGATGACGCACGCGGTTGAGCACCGCCTGCGCGACCGCTTTCTCGCCGGTCGCGTCGTCGCCCGCCTCGTACAGGACGGCGGTGGCGAGGCAGTCGGTGGCGCGAGCGAGATCGTCGGCGGCACCGGCGAAATGGAAGGGCCGCGCGGGCGTGATCGCGCCGTCGGCGAAGGGCTGCGCTTCATTATAGGCGCGCGCGTCGTCGGGGCTGAGGTCCGCGAGGGCCACAGGCTCGACGGGCGGGAGCTCGGCGGGTGGAACCACGCGGGCGGGCGGGAGCCTGGGGGCGATCCGCGTGATCGCGCGCGGCGGGGGCGGGGCGAAAGCGACGAGCAGCGTCGGGGTGATGATCGCGAGGGTCGCGATGAGGAGGAGGACGGGGGTGAGCCACTTCACCGGAGGGCTGCTGGGCGGTTCCTTGTTCAAGCCCGGCCCCCGTCATCCTGAACTTGTTTCAGGGTCCACGCGCGACGCTCCGATCCGCGCGCTACCACCAGAACAAGCGTCGCGCGTGGATGCTGAAACAAGTTCAGCATGACGAAGCGGACGACCGTCACGCTTCCGGCAGGAAGTCCGGCACCGACAGGTAGCGCTCGCCCGTGTCGTAGTTGAAGCCGAGCACGCGCGCGGTGTCGGGCAGGTCGGGCAGCTTCTGCAGGATCGCCGCCAGCGTCGCGCCGGACGAGATGCCGACCAGCATCCCCTCCTCGCTGGCCGCGCGCCGGGCCATGTCCTTGGCGACGTTCGCGTCGACGTCGATCACGCCGTCGATCAGGTCAGTGTGCAGGTTCGCGGGGATGAAGCCCGCGCCGATGCCCTGGATCGGGTGCGGCCCGGGCTGGCCGCCGGCGATCACGGGGGAGAGCTTCGGCTCGACCGCGAACACCTTGAGGCCCGGCCATTCCGCCTTGAGCACCTGCGCGACGCCGGTGATGTGGCCGCCGGTGCCGACGCCGGTGATGATCGCGTCGATCGGCGTCTCGCGGAAGTCGGACAGGATCTCCTGCGCGGTGGTGCGGACGTGGATGTCGATGTTTGCCGGGTTCTCGAACTGCTGCGCCATCCAGGCGCCGGGCGTGTCGCGCACGATCTCCTGCGCGCGCTCGATCGCGCCCTTCATGCCCTTCTCGCGCGGGGTGAGGTCAAAGCTCGCGCCATAGGCGAGCATCAGGCGGCGGCGCTCGATGCTCATGCTTTCGGGCATGCACAGGATCAGCTTGTAGCCCTTGACGGCGGCGACCATGGCGAGGCCGATGCCGGTGTTGCCGCTGGTCGGCTCGACGATCGTGCCGCCGGGCTGGAGACTGCCGTCCGCCTCCGCCGCCTCGATCATCGCGAGCGCGATCCGATCCTTGATCGAGCCACTGGGGTTCGACCGCTCCGACTTGATCCATACTTCGGAGTCCGGGAACAGGCGCTGGAGGCGGATGTGCGGCGTGTGGCCGATCGTCTCCAGGATCGTGTTGGCCTTCATGTCGTCATCACTCCGGGCTGGGGGTCTAGTTCGGGCGCCGTCGGCGGATCAAAGGTCCGGGCGCGCTTGAGTTCCGGAAACAGGCCGGCCCAGACCAGCGTGACGCCCAGCGCCGCGACGCCGCCCAGCACCACCGCGCCCACCGGACCGAGCAGCGAGGCCATCAGCCCCGTCTCCGCCTCGCCCAGCTCGTTGGATGCTGAGATGGTGAGCTGCGACACCGCCGATACGCGGCCACGCATCGCGTCGGGCGTATGGAGCTGGATCAGCGAGGAACGGACGTAGACGCTGACCATGTCGGCCGCGCCGGCGACGATCAGCGCGGCGAGGCTGAGCGGGAAGGAGCGCGACAGCCCGAACACGATGATGGCGACGGCGAAGACCAGCACGGCGGCCAGCATCTTGACGCCGACATCGCGTTTCATCGGGCGGATCGAGAACCAGATCGATCCCGCCGCCGCGCCGATGCCCATGCCCGCCGCGAGCAGCCCCAGGCCCTTGGCGCCGACCTGGAGGATGTCGCGCGCATAGATGGGCAGCAGGGCGGTGGCGCCGGCGAGGAGGACCACGAAGAGATCGAGCGTGATCGTGGCCAGCACCAGCCGATTGCCCTGCACGTAGCGGAAGCCGTCGGCGATCCGCTGGAGCGGATGGCGATCGGTCTCCACCGGCGGTTGCTCCACCCGGCGAATGGTGAACAACACGCCCAGCGCCACCACGAACAGCGCCGAGATCGTGCCATATGCCACCACCGGGGCAATCGCGTAGAGCAGCCCGCCGACGCTGGGCCCCGCGATGGTGCCGACCTGCCACGCGATCGACGATACTGCGATCGCGGTGGGCAGCACCTCGCGCGGGACCAGGTTGGGCGCCAGCGCCGAGTAGGCGGGGCCGGAAAAGGCGCGCGCGATGCCGACGAACACCGCCGCCGCGAACAGCAGCGGCAACGTCAGGTGACCGGTCCAGGTCAGCAGCCCCAGCAGCGCGGCGTTCAGCGTCAGCAGCGCCGTCGTCGAGCGCACGATCCAGCGCCGGTCGACGCTGTCCGCCGCCAGCCCGACCACGGGGGTGAGCACGAACAGCGGCACGAACTGGACGAGGCCGATCAGGCCCAGCCGGAACGCCGAATGGCGGACGTCCATCGTCTGGCGGGCAAGGCCATAGACCTGCCAGCCGATGATGATCCCCTGCGCGCTGATCGCGACCGTGCCGGCGAGGCGCGACAGCCAATAGGCGCGAAAGGCCGGGATGGTGAGCGGGTGGGGCTGATCGGCCATGAGCCATCCGGCCTTACGCGGCGGCGTCGCCCGGCGGCAACCCGCGCCGTTGCCCATCGCCGCTTGGGACGCCTATAGGCGGGCTTTCCGTTGTTCCGTAAGGTCCGTCCGCCTTGGCCACCGCCCGCATCGCCGAACCACCCGCTTCCAACCGGGAGCGTCCCGTCGAGCCCGAGCCGTACCGGGCCAGCAAGGAGGAGCTGCTCGGCTTCTACGAGCGCATGTTGCTGATCCGGCGGTTTGAGGAAAAGGCGGGGCAGCTGTACGGGTTGGGGCTGATCGGCGGTTTCTGCCACCTGTATATCGGGCAGGAGGCGGTGGCGGTCGGGCTGCAATCGGCGCTGTCCGAGCGGGACAGCGTCATCACCGGCTATCGCGATCATGGCCACATGCTGTTGAGCGGCATCCCGCCCACCGACGTGATGGCCGAGCTGACCGGGCGCGCCGCCGGGATCAGCAAGGGCAAAGGCGGCTCGATGCACATGTTCTCGGTCGAGCATAAATTCTATGGCGGCCATGGCATCGTCGGCGCGCAGGTGTCGCTCGCCTCCGGGCTGGGCTTCGCGCACAAATATCGCGACGATGGCGGTGTCGCGCTCGCCTATTTCGGCGACGGCGCGGCCAATCAGGGGCAGGTGTATGAGAGCTTCAACATGGCCGAGCTGTGGAAGCTGCCGGTCATTTTCGTGATCGAGAACAACCAATATGCGATGGGCACGTCGGTCAACCGCGCGTCGGCCGAGGACCAGCTCTACCGGCGCGGCGAGAGCTTCCGCATCCCCGGCCTCCAGGTCGACGGCATGGACGTGCTCGCCTGTCGCGGCGCCGCCGAACGCGCGCTGGAATGGGTGCGCGGCGGCAAGGGGCCGATCATCCTGGAGATGAAGACCTATCGCTATCGCGGCCATTCGATGAGCGACCCCGCCAAATACCGCAGCCGCGAGGAAGTGCAGGCGGTGCGCGACAAATCGGACCCGATCGAGCTGGTCAAGCGGCTGCTGGACGACCACGGCGTCAAGGAGGACGAGCTGAAGAAGGTGGAGCAGGCGATCCGTCGCCAGGTCAACGAGGCGGCCGACTTCGCCGAGCAGACCCCCGAGCCGGCGCCGGGCGAGCTGTATACCGACGTGCTGGTGGAGCGGTACTGATGGCCGTCCAGATCAAGATGCCGGCGCTCTCGCCCACCATGGAGGAGGGCACGCTCGCCAAGTGGCTGGTCAAGGAAGGCGACCGGATCAAGTCCGGCGACGTGATGGCCGAGATCGAGACCGACAAGGCGACGATGGAGTTCGAGGCGGTCGACGAGGGCACCGTCTCGCGCATCCTGGTGCCCGAAGGCACGGACAATGTGACGGTCGGCACGGTGATACTGGAGCTGACGGCGGAGGGCGAGGAGCCGGTCGCGACGGGAGAAGGCAAGGACGAGGCCGAGCCGCCGCGTGTCGAGGCAGGCGAGGCGGCGGACCAGAAGGCGGAGGCGACGCCCGAACCCAAGCAGGTCGACACGGGCACGCGCCAGCTGGTCGAGGCGGCGTCGCGCGCGCCCGAGATCGCCGAGCCGGCGGTGCCGGCGGGCACGGCGACCGTGAAGCTCACCGTCCGCGAGGCGTTGCGCGACGCGATGGCGGAGGAGATGCGCGCCGACGACCGGGTGTTCGTGATCGGCGAGGAGGTCGCGCAGTATCAGGGTGCGTACAAGGTGACGCAGGGGCTGCTCGACGAGTTCGGCGACCGTCGCGTCATCGACACGCCGATCACCGAATATGGCTTTGCCGGCGTCGGCACGGGCGCGGCGATGGGTGGGCTGAGGCCGATCGTCGAGTTCATGACGTTCAACTTCGCGCTGCAGGCGATCGACCACCTCGTCAATTCGGCAGCCAAGACCAATTATATGAGCGGCGGGCAAATGCGCTGCCCCGTAGTGTTCCGCGGCCCCAACGGCGCCGCCAGCCGTGTCGGCGCGCAGCATTCGCAAAATTTCGCGCCCTGGTATGCCAGCGTCCCCGGGTTGATCGTGATCGCGCCCTATGACGCAGCGGATGCCAAGGGGCTGCTCAAGGCGGCGATCAGGACGGAGGATCCGGTCGTGTTCCTGGAGAACGAGCTGCTTTACGGCCGCTCGTTCGAGGTGCCGGATGTCGCGGACTGGGTGCTGCCGATCGGCAAGGCGCGCACCGTGCGGGAGGGCGCGGACGTGACGATCGTCTCCTATTCGATCGGCGTCGGTATCGCGCTGGAGGCGGCGGCCTCGCTGTCGGGCGAGGGGATCGAGGCGGAGGTGATCGACCTGCGCACGCTGCGCCCGCTAGACCGGCCGGCGGTGCTGACCAGCCTCGCCAAGACCAACCGGCTGGTAGTGGTGGAGGAAGGCTGGCCGACCTGTTCGATCGCGTCGGAGATCATCGCGATCTGCATGGAAGACGGCTTCGACGACCTCGACGCGCCCGTCGCGCGCGTGACCAACGAGGACGTGCCGATGCCGTACGCGGCGAACCTGGAGAAGCTGGCGCTGATCACCGCCGACAAGGTGGTGCAGGCGGTCAAGCGGGTCTGCTACCGGAACTGATTTCACCCATCGCGAGGCAGAAGTCAGGCGTCGTGCTTGTCGCAGGTCGCCGCGATCGCCGCCGGTTGGAAATTGTAGATTTGCGCGTAATCGCGATTGTCGCGGACGATGAACGACGCCGAATAATGGACGATCTGCGGACTGACGAACATGCCGCCGAACGCGGGTTTGTAGCGATAGTTGATCTCCACGAACATGACGCCGTTGCCCGACAGCGCCGTGACCTTCTTGCCCGTGTCGCCCATGCCGTTGGGCATGGCGACACCGGCATTGCCGGGCGCCTTGTCGCTGCCCGCCGACGTGCTGGTGGTGCCATAGGTCGAGTCATAGCCGGCGCCGCTCATCACGCCGACGCACCGCTGCCAGTGAAGCCGCTGCACCGGCGCGGGATCGGACGTGCCGTCGGCGTAAAACCGCTGGACGTTCTCCAGGCTGGACAGCGTCACCCGGCCATAGGTGGTGAGGCCGATCAGCTTGGCGTCGACGCGCAGGCCCTGAAGGACATCGTTGATGTCCGCCTCGCGCAACTGGGTGACGCCACCGCTCGCGGCCAGGCCGACGCGGGACGCATTGTCGGCGAGGTTGAGCGCATATTGGCTGACCCGCAAATTGGTGAGCGCCAGGAACGACAGTTCCGTTCCCCAGCCGCCGATCGCGATCACCAACGGCAGGGTGAAGGCGAACTCCAGCATCGCCAGGCCGCTCGTGTCGCGACGGAGGCGGCGCGCCAGCTCGATCATGGGCACACCTGCTTGACCACGTAGGTCGACTGATTGGCATAGGGCTGGTTTTTGAGCAGCGTCTGCGCGGACACCGACTGCGTGCTGCTCCACCCCATCAGGCCGGCCATCGGGAACAGGCGGGGGTAGGTCGCCGTGATCGTGTAGTAGACGACGTCATTGGCGCCACCCTGCCCGGCGAGGCCGGGATCGACGTCCCACTGATTGTTGCCGTTGACGTCGGTGAAGCATTCCGTCGCCTTGTCATATTGGCCGTTGTTGTTGTTGTCTTGGAAGGGTTCGGGCGCGACCTGGCCGAAATTGCCGTAGCTCTTGCGCGAGGTGACGAAGGTGGCGTTGGCCGCGACTTGGCGGACGCTCGCCATGACCTTGCTGTCGATGGCGGCGGTGTTGCCGGCGGCGTCCTGGATCGTGGCGTCGCGGCCCGCCTTCTGCAACGCGCCCGACAGCATCGCCTGGACGTAGCTCTGATAGGCGAGGTCGCACATGCCCATCATCAGCAGCAGCATGACCGGCGCCACGATCGCGAACTCGACGGCGGTGGCGCCGCGCGCGTCGGCGCGCAGGCGGAGGATGGCGCGGATCATTGCGTCAGCCTCAGCATCGCGACGCGCTGCGCGATCGTCTTGAACGCGGTGGTCAGCTGGTCGGTGCTCGATGCCTGAAAGGTCTGGCCCGGCGAGGCGCAGGTGGTCAGGCTGCTGTTGATGGTCACGCCCAGCGCGATCACGTAGATCGTGATCCCCTTCTTCTTGGCCGCGTCGCATTCCACCGCGAAGCGCGCGTTGTGCCGATCGAGCTGGCTGTTGTAATCGCCGTTGGTGACGCGCTTGTCCCAATATTCCGCACCATATTGACCATAGCTGGTCGGCGACGGCGACATCTCGCCATCGGTCATGAAGACGATGTTGCGCGAGGGCGCGTTGCGACCGGGCCAGGCGACGCTGTCGGCGAACACGCTGTCGGGCGACAGCATGCGCGTGCCCCAGATCATCCCGACATCGTGATAGGTGCCCCCGAACGGCTTGAAATCGGGGTCGTAGACGTAATCATGTACCTGTTGCGCGGTCCAGACCTTCAGCCGCTGCGCGGGCATGCCGCAGGCCGCCGACCCGTGCTGATCGAACCAGCCGCCCGCGCGATAGGACAGGTTCTCGTACTGGCTGGTCGAGTCCTCCGTGATGTCCTGGTCGCGCTTCTCGGTGTAGTTGACGCTGCCGCGCGTCCATTCCGCTTCCGGCCAGGCCGGGCGCCACTTGTCATTCGTCGCCGACGGCTTGAAGTCCGGATTGAGGTCGTCGGGCAGGCTGCCGAGGCTGAACGAGGCCGCGGCCGAGGTGTCGACCTCCTCGACGCAGCCGTGCCAGCTGCTCGCCAGCCCGTCGAGCCGGCCGGGCGCCGTGGTGGTGGCGCCGGTGGCGAAGCGGCTGATATCCAGCGTCTGCGGCTCGTAGCGCCAAAGCGCGCGCAACGGCTGCTGCGTGCCCGAGCAGGTGCCCCCGTTCGCCGCCGTCCAGCTGACGTTGGAGTAATAGCGGGCCTGGTAATAGCCCGCATCCGCCCAGGCCGCCGTGGAGCCGATACTCGGTCCGATCCGCACGAAGCCGGTGGCCGGCAGGCGCTGCGCGACACAAGAGGCCTGCGCGACGCCGGTGAAGGAGACGCTCGACGTGTTGCCGTAAACGTAGTCCCCGGCGGTGTTGGAGGTGGCTTCGACCGTCGGCGAGAGGTGACGCGTCTGGTATGTCCAGCTCGTATTCTGAAGATATTGTGCGGGAATGACCTTGCCGACGTTCACGGCGGACGAATAGGTGACGAAGCCGTAGCGGAAATGGGTGGTCGAGTCCGCGTTGTCGCGCATCGTCTTGTCGAACAGCACCACCGCCTGGCGCACGCCGTCGATCTTGGAGCCAGAGCTTTCCTGGTTGTAATAGCCGGTCGAGCCGTCGGACCGGCTGTAGCTGGTCACCGCGTTGGCACAATCCGTGCTGGCGCTGGGTACGCACGACATCGAGCCGGTGGTGTCGAGCACGAACATGACGTCCGTGTCGGCGAGGTCGAACCGCGCCTGGCAGGTGGTGACGAGGTCGCGCGTGTTGATGCCGAAGAAGCTCATCACCGCCATCGGCAGCGTCGTCGACGCGGCACCCTGGACGGTGTTGGCGACGGTCGAGTCGACGCCGTCCGAGGCCTTGGTGGGCGTGAAGCTGACATTGGTGGTCCGATACCAGCCCCCGCTGAACGTCTTGGCGGACGTGTCATAGGTGGCGCCGAAATTGTTGGCGAAGAAGGTGTTGGCCTGGGTCTTGGCGGTGCTGTCGAGCGGGGTGGACAGGCTGGTGTCGGTCATCGCCTTGCGCCCGGCGAGCACGCCCGCGTCGCAGGCCTGTTGCAGCCGCGCCTTGACGACGTAGATGCGGGCGAAGTCGATCGCGGACCCCGCGAAGCCGATCAGCGGCACCATCGCGGCCGCCATCATCGCGAGCGTGTTGCCGCGCCGGTCGCGCGCCAGTCGGCCGAGGAAAGTGGAGGAACGGATCGCCATGTCCTATCGCCGGATGCGACAGCCGCCCCGCGCGGCTCCGCTCGTCGTGGCGCCCTGGACCAGGCGGCGCTAAGCCTGTCCGAAGCGACATGGTTAGCAACGAGGCAAGGAACGCCGAACGGGCGCTGGCGATCGGCTACGCGCCCGTCGAGCGCCGCGCCGCGCTGCGCGCGCTGTTCGCGCTCGACGCGCGATTGCGGGCGATCGCGCTCGCCGCGCGCGACCCGACGATCGGGTTGATGCGGCTGACCTGGTGGCGCGACGCGCTGGAGCGCCTGGACGGGGCGCCGGCGCCGGCGGAACCGCTGTTGCGGTCACTGGCGAGCGATCTGGTGCCGGAGGTCACCGGAGCGGCGCTCGCGGACCTGACGGAGGCGTGGGACGCGCTGTTGAGCGGCGAGGGCGAGGTGGCGCGTGGCGAGGCGCTGTTTCGGCTGGCGGCGCGGGTGCTGGGCGTCGACGATCCACGGGTCGGGCCGGTCGGCGAGGCCTGGGGGCGGGTGGACCTGGCGCGCGA
>NZ_CAHJWX010000031.1 GCF_903643065.1 Sphingomonas bacterium
AGTCTGGCGGCTGGAGCACCGCCGCGATCGCGGGCGGCGTCGCGGCCGCCGGCGCGGCGGTGGTCGGCGCCGTGCTGACGCTACGTGGCAGCTCTGGCAAGAACCTGGGCACGCAGAAGAAGCCGATCGACATCTCCGGCTCGGGCGACAAGGGCAAGGGCCATCCGCAAACGGTGCAGGACGCCGCCGGCGCGCATCAGCCCGACGGCACGAACTCGTCCGCCTCGTTCAAGGCCGGCATTGCCGACGAGAACACGGTCCCCGACAAGAAGTGATCGCCGGACCGCCCCGGCGATCGCGCCGGGGCGGTGTTCAGCTCATCAGGAAATCGGTGATCGCCCGGCCCAGGTCGGGCTTCAGCACCGCGCTCATGTGACCGCCCGGCACCTCGATGTAGCGCGCGCGCGGCAGAGCCTCCGCCAGATCGGCCGCCGAGCCGTTGTCCTGATCCTCCGCCCCGCTCACCACGCCGATCGGCAGGTCGAACGTGCGCAGAACATCGAGCGGCGTGTCCGTGAACGTGTCGATGACGCCCAGCAACGCCTCGGCATCGCCGCCCGTCGTCTTGAGGAACTGCTCCGCCAGCCACGCCGCGCTCCCGCGCTCGTGCCGGCCGAGGCTGGTCAGGATGTCGCGGAAATGGCCCGCGCGGCGGCCCGTCATGGTCAGCCCCTCCAGCCCCATGCCGGCGAACACGGCGCGTCGCGGCGTCGCCCCCGTGGCCAGCATGCGCGACACCGTGCGCGCGCCCAGCGAATAGCCGACCAGGTCATGATCGGTCAGCCCGAGATGCGCGACCAGCGCGTGTCCGTCGCGCGTCAGCGCGTCGGGCGGATAGGCGGCGGGATCGTGCGGCTTGGCGCTGTCGCCATGGCCACGCAGGTCCGGCATGATGACGCGAAAGCCCCGCGCCGCGAGCGTGGCGGCATGACCGTAGCGGATCCAGTTCGTCCAGGCGTTGGAGAAGAAGCCGTGCAACAGCATCACGGGCCGGCCCTCCCCCATCTCGCGCCAGGCAAGGCGGACGCCGTCCCAGCTGGTGAAGAAGGCGGGATCGGGTCGGCGAGCCATGCGCCCCTTTCCTTCATCGGTTCGCCCTTGGCAATGGTGAGCGTGCTTACTATGTCCGTGACATGTCAGACAGCATTGCGTTCCTGTTGAGCGATGTCGCGCGCCTGCTCCGCCGTCGCTTCGACGAGCGGGCCCGCGCCAGCGGCATCACGCGCGCGCAATGGCGCACGCTGCTCGTCCTGTCCCGCAACGAGGGCGTGCACCAGGGGGGGCTCGCCGAGCTGCTGGAAGTCGAGCCGATCACGCTGTGCCGCATGATCGATCGGCTCGCCGACGCGGGGCTCGTCGAACGCCGCCGTAGCCCGACCGACCGGCGGGCGTGGAACATCTACCTGGCCGATCGCGCGCGGCCGCTGCTCGATCAGCTGCGCCTGCTCGCCGACGAACTGACCGACGACACGCTGGCCGCGTTGGATACGTCCGCGCGGGACCAGCTCACCGCGTCCCTCCTCTCCATGCGCGCGAACCTCAACGCGCCCGTCATTCACGAGGCCGTCCATGGCTGATGCCGATCCCCAGCGCGACCTGCGCGTCACAGCTTCTCCCCCGCCGGAGCCCGCGCCCGCGCCCGTCCGGGCGTGGCGCCGCCCGCTCCTGATCGCGATCGTGCCACTGCTGATCGCGGTGATCGGCGGCTATGTCTGGCTGACCGCCGGCCGGTCCGTCTCGACCGACAATGCCTATGTCCAGCAGGACCGCGTGTCCGTCTCGTCGGACGTGGCGGGTCGCATCGTCGAGGTCGGCGCGCGCGAGAATCAGGCGGTGAAGGCGGGCGACCTGCTATTCCGCATCGACCCGGCACCCTATCGGATCGCGGTGGAACAGGCGAACGCCGCGATCGCCAACGCGCAGGTCTCGGTGGCGACGCTGCAGGCGAGCTTCGTCGGCAAGGGCGCCGACATCCAGGCCGCGCGCGACGCGATCGCCAACGCGCAGGAGAATTACGATCGCCAGCGCCAGCTGATGGCGAGCGGCTTCACCACTCGCGCCTCGCTGCAATCCGCCGAACACGCGCTGAGCCAGGCGCGCGCGCAGATGCTCAATGCGCAGGCATCCGCGACCGAGGCGCGCTCCAAGCTCCAGACCGGCGCCGCCGTACCCGGCGAGAACCCCGCCATTGCCGCCGCGCAGGTGCAGCGCGATCGCGCCAATCTCGACCTGACGCGGACCGCCGTGCGCGCCCCGGTGAGCGGCACGATCGCGCAGACCTCACGGTTGCAGGTCGGCAACATGATGATCACCGGCCTGCCCGCCGTCTCGATCGTCGCCAGCAGCCGATCCTGGGTGGAGGCGAACTTCAAGGAGACCGACCTCAACAAGATGCGCGTCGGTCAGCCGGCGGAGATCAGCTTCGACGCCTATCCGGGGCTGCGCCTGCGCGGCCATGTCGAATCGATCGGCGCGGGCACTGGCTCGGTCTTCTCCGTGTTGCCCGCACAGAACGCGACGGGCAATTGGGTCAAGGTGACGCAGCGCGTGGCCGTGCGCATCGCGATCGACGACAGGAGCCCGCGCCAGCTCATCGCCGGCCAGTCGGCGGACGTGAAGGTGGACGTACGTGGCGTCCGCTAGCCTGTCGCGCAGCCCCGCCGACGAGACGCCGGAGCCGATCATCGAACGCGCCGCGCTGCACACGTCCAACCGCCCGCTGCTCACGGTCGGCGTCATGGCGGCGACGATCATGCAGATCCTCGATTCGACCATCGCCAACGTCGCGCTGCCCCACATGCGCGCGTCGCTCGGCGCGACGGAGGACAGCATCACCTGGGTACTGACCAGCTATATCGTCGCGTCCGCCGTCGCGATCCCGATGACGGGCTGGCTCTCCGACCGGGTCGGCAGCCGGCGGCTGTTCCTGACCTGCGTCGTCGGGTTCGTCGCCGCCTCCATGCTCTGCGGGCTGGCGACCACGCTGCCGGAGATGGTCGCGTTCCGCGTGCTTCAGGGCATCGCGGCGGCGTTCATGAACCCGCTCAGCCAGACGGTGATGCTCGACATCAACCCGCCGTCGAAACAAGCCTCGGCCATGTCGATCTGGGGCATGGGCGTGATGGTGGGGCCGATCCTGGGGCCGGTGATCGGCGGCTATCTGACGGAGAATTATGACTGGCGCTGGGTGTTCTACGTCAACGTGCCAATCGGCGTCGCCTGTTTCGCCGTGCTCTACGCGCTGTTGCCGTCCCGACCGGTCAGCGTTCGCCGGTTCGACCTGTTCGGGTTCTCGATGCTGGCGGTCGCGATCAGCGCGTTGCAGGTGATGCTGGATCGCGGCAGCAACGCGGACTGGTTCCATTCGACCGAGATCTGGATCGAGGCGGCGGTGGTGGCGAGCGCGGCCTGGATGTTCGTCGCACATATGATGACGGCCGAGACGCCGATGTTCGCGAGGACGTTGTTCAGGAACCGTAACCTGGTCACCGGCATCGCCTTCATGTTGGTGGTGGGGGTGCTGATGATGGCGACGATGGCGCTGCTGCCGCCGATGTTGCAGTCGCTGTTCGGCTATCCCGTGATGGACACCGGGTTGCTGCTGGTCCCACGCGGCGTCGGCATCGTCCTCGCGATGGCGGTCGCGGGCCGGCTGATCGGGCGCGGCGCCGATCCGCGGGCGATGGTGGGCGTCGGGCTGGCGACCGCGGCGGCGACGCTGTGGATCATGACCGGGTGGACGCTGGAGATGGGCGCGCGCCAGTTCGTCTGGGTCGGCTTCGTCCAGGGACTGGGGCTCGGCATGATCTTCATCCCGCTCAACGTCATGAGCTTCGCCACCCTGTCGCCGGCTGCGCGGACGGAGGGCGCGAGCCTGCTCAACCTCGCGCGCAACATCGGCGGTTCGGTCGGTATCTCGCTGGTGACCGCGCTGCTGAGCCTGGGCATCCAGGTCAATCATGAGGAGCTGGGCGCGCGGCTGCCCGATCTGGGCGTGATGGGCAACGATCCACTGGTGGCGTCGATCACCGGCGGCTCCACCGACGCGCTGCTCGCGGTGGCCAACAGCATCGTCAACCAGCAGGCGGCGATGATCTCCTACCTCGACGATTTCGTGATGATGATGGTGCTCACCCTCGCCGCCCTGCCGCTCGTGTTCGTGCTCAAGCGGCCCAAGGGATTGGCGCCGGCCAAGGCGGACCCGGACGCGATGGGGCATTGATGGCTCAGGTGAGTGGCTGAACCAGATCGGCGAAGGCCGTTCCAACGCATCGTGCCACCAGCTTCAGGTCGGCCGTCACCATCGTCAGCTCGGCAGCCTCGGCGAGCGCCAGGAAAAAGCAATCGCCAGCCGCATGTCCAAGCTGAAGGCTGATCTCAAGGGCGCGACGGGAAAACGGCGCGGCCGGACGCAGGTCGATCAGCGACTCGATGATCGGCTGCGCGGCGAGCACCTGGACGCTGGTCATCTCCCCCGCTCGCGCCTTCTTCGACAAGGCATGAGCGAGCTCGGCGCAGAGCAGATCGGGAGCCATCAGATGTTGCCCGATCAACGCCACCGCCGCGTCCCGGTCGGGCTCGGCGGCGGCCCATTTCACCACCACGCTCGTGTCCACCACGAACGGCATGTCAGGCATCGCGCAGCTCGCGAATGATGACCTCGGCCGGGGTCTGCTCGACATCCGGCGTCATCGCGCGGATCGCGGCCAGGCGGTCGATCGCATCGGCCCGGGCCACTGCCGTCAACGGCCTGAAGGTCTTCAATACATGGCGCAGTTCGGCTTCGAGCGAGCGTTCGTGATGCTGCGCGGCCTCGCGATACGCAGCGAGCGTTTCATCATCCAGATTGCGGATCAATACCTGTCCCATCCGAAGATGATAGCAATTCGCTATCGCCCGCTCAATCCTTCTTCAGATAACGCCGCCCGAGCAGCTCCGCGATCTGCACCGCGTTGAGCGCGGCGCCCTTGCGCAAATTGTCGCTGACACACCACAGCGACAGGCCGTTCTCGACCGTCGGGTCCTCGCGGACGCGGCTGACATAGGTGGCGAACTCGCCGACCGCCTCGACGGGGGTGACGTAGCCACCGTCCTCGCGCTTGTCGACGAGCATCACGCCCGGCGCCTCGCGCAGCAGGTCTTGCGCCTCCTTCGCGCTGATCTCGTCGTGGAACTCGATGTTGATCGCTTCGGAATGACCGACGAACACGGGGACGCGCACGCAGGTGGCGCTGACCTTGATCCTGGGATCGAGGATCTTCTTGGTCTCGACCACCATCTTCCATTCTTCCTTGGTCGAGCCATCGTCGAGGAAGCTGTCGATATGGGGGATGACGTTGAACGCGATCTGCTTGGTGAACAGGCGCGGCTCGGCGGAGTCGCCGACGAAGATGTTGCGGCTCTGCTCGAACAGCTCGTCCATGCCCGCCTTGCCCGCGCCGGACACCGACTGATAGGTCGCGACCACCACCCGCTTGATCCGCGCGGCGTCGTGCAGCGGCTTGAGCGCCACCACCATCTGCGCGGTGGAGCAGTTCGGGTTGGCGACGATGTTGCGCTTGGCATAGCCGGCGATCGCGTCCGCATTCACCTCCGGCACGATCAGAGGCACGTCCGGGTCCATGCGGTACAGCGAGGAATTGTCGATCACCGTGCAGCCGGCGGCGGCGAAGCGCGGCGCGTGCAGCTTGGTGCCTTCCGAGCCGATCGCGAACAGCGCCATGTCCCAGCCGGCGGGATCGAAATGCTCGACATTTCCGACCTTGAGCATGCGCCCGGTCTCGCCATAGTCGATCTCGTCGCCCTGGCTGCGCGACGAGGCGAGCACGGCGATCTCGTCGGCCGGAAACTCGCGCTCGGCGAGGATGTTGACCATCTCGCGCCCGACGCTGCCCGTCGCGCCGACGACGGCGATCCTGTAACCCATGACCTTCTCCGATCGAGGCGCCCGGTTAGCGCGCCCCCGGCGATTGTCCAGCGATCAGGCCGGCACCGCCGCGTCCATCTCGGGCGTCGATAGCGCGGAACCGGCGACCGACGCGCGCTGGCGGAATGGCTGCGGGCTCAGATAGGCGAGGCTGCGCCACAGCCACTCCAGCGGCCCCATCGCGAAGAAGCGCGTCCAGACATTGGCGGCGACGAGGCAGAACAGCGCCACCGCCGTCGCGACACCGGCCATCGCCGCCCAGCCCACCCGTCCCCACAGGCCAGGCCCCCAGGGCGCGAACAACACCCACATGCCGATGAACGTCTCCAGGAAATAGAGCGAGAACGCCGTCCGCCCCGCCGCGCGGAACGGCGCGAGCAGCGCGCGGCCGGAGACGGTCAGCATCAGCAGGTTGACGAGGCCGACATGGCCGATCCCCATCACCAGCCGCGCGCCTTCGTAGGTGACCCAGCCCAGATGGGGGATCAGATCGCGCGACACCTCGTCGTCCGCCGCGATCCACCGCAGCGGCACGGCGATGGCATAGGCGACGACCGCCAGGCCGAGATAGAAGCGCCGGCCGCGCCGCCCCTGGATCACCCCCCATTTCCACAGCGCGATGCCGATGCACATCGCGCAGAACGCGTCGGCGACGCCGTCGAGCAGCTGCGGGTAGATGAAGTTGACATAGCCGCCCCAGATGAAGGTCGCGTAAGCGACGAAGCCGTCGCGATGCGCGGCCGGCTCCATCCGATCGACCGCCGCCATCGACGGCGGCATCTGGCGGTTCGCGTTCCACGCCCGCCATTGAGTGTTGGCCAGCCGGTCCGCGGCGGTGAGCGGGCGATGGGCCGCGACCGCCGCCTCGACGGTCCGATGCCGCGCGAGCAGGTCCGCCCGGTCGGCATAGTGCAGCCCGCCCGTCACCACCTGCGCGAGCGCCATCAGGCTGCCGATCGCGACCAGTGCCTTGGGCCCCAGCCGGCGAAACGGGAACAGGAACAGCGCGGCGAGCGCGTAGACGTGGAGGATGTCGCCGGGCCACAGCATCGCGAACACGTCGAACATGCCAAAGGCGAGCAGCCACAAGGTGCGCCGGAAATACAGGTCGGCGACCGCGACGGGCCCCTGCGGATCGGCGATGCGGGTGGTGAGCACCATCAGCCCGGCCCCGAACAGGAATTGCAGCATGCAGCGCTGCGTCCCCTCCAGCACGACCTGGATCGCCGTCCAGGCGTGCGCGTCGGCGGAACTCCACCCGATCAGCACGGGGTCCCACATTCCCCGCATCACCGGCGCGGCCATGAACGGGATGTTCATGTAGAAGATGCCGAGGATCGCCAATCCGCGCAGGACATCGAGCACGTCGATCCGCGCTCCGCCCGTCACCGGCGCCAGTTCCATCCCCGCCATGTTCGCCACTCCCCCGAGTCAGGCGAAGATGACACGGATGTCGGCATCGCGCAAACCGGGTCTGGCAGGCGAACGGCTCAGGGCTGGGGCGGCGCCGGCTCCTTGTTGACGACGGTGCGGTCGAGGAAGTCGAGGATCGTACCCCAGAGATGCTCGCTCACCGGCCCGCCGACGCGGTGGGTATAGCCGGGGTAGAACATCATCTCGAACGGGGTGTTCGTCTTCTGCATCTGTGCGGCGACCAGCGTCGAGTTGGTCAGGAACACGTTGTCGTCCGCCATGCCGTGGATCAGCAGCAGCGGATCGCGGATCCTCGACGAGTCCTCCACCGCCGCCGATGTCGCATAGCTCTTCGGGTCCCTGGCCGGATCGCCCAGATAGCGCTCGGTATAGTGCGTATCGTACAGCTGCCAGTCGGTGACGGGCGCGCCCGAGACCGCCGCCGCGTACACGCCGGGCGTCTTCTCCAGCATCTTGAGCGACATATAGCCGCCATAGGACCAGCCATAGGTGGCGATCTTCGCTCCATCCACGAAGGGCAGCGACTTCAGGTAGTTGGCGCCCGCGAGCTGGTCCGCCACCTCCACCGTGCCCATCGCATGATAGATCTGATCCTCAAACGCCTTGCCGCGATTGTACGAGCCGCGATTGTCGATCTGGAAGAAGATCCAGCCGCGATCGACCAGATATTGCGGCAAGGCGCCGCCCCAGGCGCGCGTTACCACCTGGCCGGTGCCGGGTCCGCCATAATGCTGAAAGAACACGGGGTATTTCCTGCCCGGCTCCAGCGGCGGCGTGATCATCTCCCAGTGCAGCGTCGAGCCGTCGGCGGCCTTGATCGTACCGAATTTCGAGGGCTGATGGCTGGCGAGGTACGGGTAGTAAGGGTGGCCGGCGACCACGGCGTTCTGGTTGATCCAGCTCAGCCGCTTGCCGCTGGTGTCGGCGAGATAGACCTGCGTCGGCTGCGCGGGATTGGAGCGCGACACGATCAGCTTGGTCGCGGCGCTGTTCATCGTCGCGCCGTTCGACCAGCCCGGCTCGGTCAGCCGCGTCAGCTGGCCCGGATGCGCGAGGTCGAGCGCATAAAGTTGCTGCTCCAGCACGTCGTCCTTGAGCCCGAGCAGGTAAACGCGGCCATGCGCCTCGTCGACCCCCGCCAGCCCGGTCACGACCCAAGGGCCTTTGGTCAGCTGCGTCCATTGGCCCTTGGCATAGCGGTACAGGTGCCCGTAGCCGTCGCGCTCGGAGCGCCAGATCAGGCTGCCATCCTTCATCAGCCGGTAATCGTCGGACAGGTTGATCCAGCTCCTGGCCCCCGCCCGCTCCGTGAACAACACGGTGGCGTGGCCGGTCGCCGGATCGACGCGCAGCATGTCGAGCGTCTTCTGGTCGCGGCTCTCGCGCTGAACGAGCAGCGCCCCGCCGTCCGGCGTCCAGTCGACCCGGGCGAGGTAGATGTCCGGGTCGGACCCGAGGTCCACCTTCACCTGGCCCGTGCCGTCGGCGTTGACGACGTACAGCTCCACCAGCGCGTTCGGGGTGCCGGCGCCGGGATAGCGCTGCTGGTAGATGCTCGTCCCCGCCGCGCCGATCGAGGCGCGGGTCGCGACATGGACGGGCGCCTCATCGAACCGCTCCACCGCCAGCCGGCGGTCGTCGGGCGACCACCAATAGCCGGTGAAGCGATGCATCTCCTCCTGCGCGACGAACTCCGCCTCGCCCCAATGCACCGTCCCGGCGCCGCCCTGCGTGACCGCATGGGCGGTGTCGCCGCCCAGCGGCTGCACGAACAGGTTCTGGTCGCGGACGAAGCCGACATAGCCGCCGCGCGGGGACACGGTCGGGTTGAGCGCCGCGCCGGTCAGCCGCCGCGCATGGCCATCCAGCGTCGCGAGGTACAGATCGCCGTCGAGCGGGACCAGGATCGACTTGCCGTCGGGCGCCCATTCATAGGTGACGATGCCCTTGGCGCCGCCGACCCGCGCGCGCTCGCGCTGCATCTTCTCGGCCTCCGACAGCTCGGCGCCGGTGCCGACCTTCTTGGAGTCGACCAGCATCCGCTCCTGGCCGGTGCGGGTGTCGAGCGCCCACAAGTCCAGCCGCTCCTTCTCGTCGGCGCGCGGCTTGAGCGAGGTCAGCAGCGTGCCGTCGGGCGACAGCTTCACCGCGCGGGGCTGTTGCCCCGCCAGGTCCGGGTTGCCGAACACGCGCGCCAGCGTCAGGTCGCCGGGTTTCGTCGGCGTGTCAGCGGCCATCGCGATTCCCGCCCAGCCCAGCGCCACCATCGTTACCCATGCGCGCATCCCAATCAGCTCCCGACGACCGTCGCCGGCTTATCGCGACGGGCGGCGCCGGCGTCCAGTGTCGGTTGCCGGGAGATTACGCTCCCGTTGACCGCGTCTTTACGCACGAGCGTTTACAGCCCCGGCGCAGACACCGAGCGCTGGCAACCCGCCGGCCAGGAACAGGGACGCATGGCGGACACGCACCCACGCATCGCCTCGCCGGCCTGGGATCTCGTGATGCGGCTCGCGGCGGCGGACGGCGTCGCGACGCACCCGTTCCATGCGCGCCTGCTGCACCGTCGCGTGCCGGCGCGCGACCTGGGCGACGCCATGCACGCGCTCTGCGCGGTGCACGGCCATCACCCCGACCTGATCGAGATCGTCGCCGGGGACGTGCGCGACGGGGCCGCCGTCGCCCGTGCGCTGTTGCTGCCTGCCTCCGAGATCGCGCACACACTCCACAGCGGCTGGACGGCGGGGT
>NZ_CAHJWX010000032.1 GCF_903643065.1 Sphingomonas bacterium
GGCATCGTCGACACCTGGAACGAGAATGTCTGGCTCGCCTCGCGCGGCGGCGGCATCGGCACCTATTGGGGCAATGTGCGCGGCATCGGTGAGCCCGTCGGCCTCAACGGCAAGACCAGCGGCATCATCCCCTTCGTCCGCGTGATGGACAGCCTCACGCTCGCGATCAGCCAGGGCTCGCTGCGGCGCGGCTCGGCGGCCTGCTACCTCGATATCAGCCATCCCGAGATCGAGGAGTTTCTCGAAATCCGCAAGCCGTCGGGCGACTTCAATCGCAAGGCGCTCAACCTCCACCACGGCGTGCTGCTGACCGACGCGTTCATGGAGGCGGTGCGCGCCGGGTCGGAATGGCACCTCACCAGCCCCAAGGACGGCTCGATCCGTCAGACGCTGGACGCGCGCTCGCTGTTCCAGAAGCTGGTCGAGACCCGGCTCGCGACCGGCGAGCCGTACATCATCTTCGCCGACCACGTGAACAAGGCGATGCCCAAGCACCACCGCGATGTCGGGCTGAAGGTCTCCACCTCCAATCTCTGCTCGGAGATCACGCTGCCGACGGGGCGCGATCATCTGGGCCGGGATCGCACGGCGGTGTGCTGCCTGTCGTCGCTCAACCTGGAAACCTGGGAGGAGTGGAAGGACGCCGGCTCCTTCATCGAGGACGTGATGCGCTTTCTCGACAACGTGCTGACCGATTACATCGCGCGCGCCGAGCCCGGGATGGAGCGCGCCGCGTACAGCGCGGGGCGCGAGCGCTCGGTGGGGCTGGGCGTGATGGGCTTCCACTCCTTCCTGCAGGCGCGAGGGCTGCCGTTCGAGGGCGCGCTCGCCAAGGCGTGGAACCTGCGCATCTTCAAGCACATCAAGGCGCAGGCCGACGAGGCCTCGATGCAGCTCGCGATCGAGCGCGGTCCCTGCCCCGACGCCGCCGATCAGGGCGTGATGGAGCGGTTTTCCTGCAAGATGGCGATCGCGCCGACCGCGTCGATCTCCATCATCTGCGGCGGCACCAGCGCCTGCATCGAGCCGATCCCCGCCAACATCTATACGCACAAGACGCTGTCGGGGAGCTTCTCGGTCAAGAACCCGTATCTGGAGAAGCTGCTGATCGAGAAGTCCAAGAACTCGGACGCGATCTGGAACTCGATCCTGGAACGGGGCGGCTCGGTCCAGCATCTCGACTTCCTGGCGGCGGACGAAAAGGACTGCTACAAGACCAGCTTCGAGATCGACCAGCGCTGGATCCTGGAACTGGCCGGCGACCGCACGCCCTATATCGACCAGGCGCAATCGCTCAACCTGTTCATCCCCGCCGACGTCGAGAAATGGGACCTGCTGATGCTCCACTTCCGCGCCTGGGAGCTGGGCATCAAGTCGCTCTACTACCTACGCTCCAAGTCGGTGCAACGTGCCGGCTTCGCGGGGCAGGAAGGCCAGCGTGGCGTCGAGGCGGACAACACGCTCGCCCCGCCCGTCTTCGCGATCGGCGAGACGACGGATTACGACGAGTGCCTTGCGTGCCAGTAGCCGCTTGATCGAAGGGAGGGGTGAGGCTCACCCTCACCCTTTCCACCGGCCGGGCCAGCGGGCCCCTTCCCTCTCCCAATGGGAGAGGGAAACAGCTCGCGAAGCGAGCGAAAAGGGTGAGGGTGACGTGCGGACCTATCAAGACCAACCATCAGGAACCGTGGATGAACTCCGCCGCCTCCGCCGCGAGGCACCCGCGCCTGAGCGCCAACTGCTCCGTGCCCTCAAGGAGTCGTTCCCGCACCTGAAATGGCGACACCAGACGCCGGTCGGTCCGTTCAAGCCGGACATCCTGTGCTTTTTGGAGAAGCTGATCATCGAGGTGGATGGCGACACGCATACCGCGACCGGTAAGCAGGATGCGAACCGCACATGCTTCCTGAGACGCGAGGGCTATCGCGTGCTGCGCTTTACCAACGCCGACGTGATGGGCAACATCGATGGCGTCATCGCCACCATCTCCCTCTCCCTGTGGGAGAGGGAAGGGCCCCACTCGCCGCAGGCGAGTGGGAAGGGTGAGGATGAGCTATGGAAGAGCGAGCCAGCCACAGCCGGCTCACCCTCACCCTTCCGCCGCGCAAGCGCGGCTCCCTCCCTCTCCCAAGGGGAGAGGGAAAGGTGACCTTACTCCGTTTCCTCGAACGTCAGCGCGTTCGCGCCGGTGGCGCTCAGCCGCACCTTGCCGTCCTCGATCTCGGCGACGAGGCCCAGCGCGATGTAATGATGCTTCTGCCCCTCGCCGCCTTCCGCCGACGGGCTGTCGTTCTTGGTCAGCTTGATGCGGTCGCCCTCGACCTTGTCGACGGTGCCGACATGCGTGCCGTCCGCGCCGATCACCTCGGCATGTTCCTGGATCTGGGTGGCGTCGACCATGTGCGTTCTCCTGTGATGGGGTCGGTTGCGGAACGAGCGCATGCCGGAATGGATGCATGACCTGGCAGGTCATCATCATGTACACGGTCGCGGGCCTGCTCGCGCTGGTCGGCGCCGGCCTGCTGCTGCTGCTCGTCCGACCACAGGGTCCGGCGGCGGTTTACGTCTATCGCATGGCCGGCATCATGGCGCTCGCCGCCGGCCTTGTCCTCGCCTTTTCCGCTCATGCCATGCAGGTGTGGAGCGCTTCGTGATCCCGCTCGTTTTCAATGTTCAGGAGTAACACCCATGTCCCTTCTCGAAGCCCGCAAGCAGTACAAGCCGTTCGAATACCCTTGGGCATTCGATTTCTGGAAGCGTCAGCAGCAGCTTCACTGGCTGCCCGAGGAAGTGCCGCTGGGCGAGGATTGCCGCGATTGGGCGCAGAAGCTCAGTCAGCACGAGCGCAACCTGCTCACCCAGATCTTTCGCTTCTTCACCCAGGCCGATGTCGAGGTGCAGGACTGCTATCACGAGAAATACGGCCGCGTGTTCAAGCCGACCGAGATCAAGATGATGCTGACCGCGTTCAGCAACATGGAGACGGTGCACATCGCCGCGTACAGCCACCTGCTCGACACGATCGGCATGCCCGAGAGCGAATATGGCGCCTTCCTCGATTATGCCGAGCTGAAGGACAAGCACGACTACATGCAGAATTTCGGCGTCGACAATGACGAGGACATCGCGCGCACGCTCGCCATGTTCGGCGGCTTCACCGAGGGCGTGCAGCTGTTCGCCAGCTTCGCGATGCTGATGAACTTCCCGCGCTTCAACAAGATGAAGGGCATGGGTCAGATCGTCACCTGGTCGGTGCGCGACGAATCGCTGCATTGCGAGGGCATCATCAAGATGTTTCACACTTTCTGTCAGGAGCGGCAGTGCCTGACCAAGGCGGTGAAGGACGACATCGCCGACGTCTGCCAGACGACGATCCGGCTGGAGGACGCGTTCATCGACCTCGCCTTCGAGATGGGTCCGGTCGAGGGGATGAAGCCCAAGGACATCAAGAAGTATATCCGCTTCATCGCCGACTGGCGGCTGGGCCAGTTGGGCCTGAAGCCGATCTACATGATCGACGAACACCCGCTGCCCTGGCTCGCGCCGATGCTCAACGGCGTCGAGCATGCCAATTTCTTCGAGACCCGCGCGACGGAATATTCCAAGGCGGCGACGCGCGGCCAATGGAACGAGGTCTGGGCCTCGTTCGACAACCGTCGCAACGCCAAGGTCGCCCCGGCGGCGAACGAGGACGAAGGCGATCGCGGCGCGGACATGTTCGCGCAGGCGGGCGTGGCGGCGGAGTAAGGAGGGGGCGAGGCCGGCGCGTCCGGCCTCGCTACGCCCGATCCAGCGGCGGGTAATTTCGCGCGGTGTGCACGATGGTCAGCATGTCGTCGCAGACCCGATCCGGTACGCGATGTGCAGACTCTGCGCGATCGGCGCTGTCCTACAAGCAGAACCCTGTATAGCTGCGCCGGCTCCTCTCACCCAAGGAGCCCGACATGAAGCCCGCCAAGCACGCCCGCGACGACGCCGACGCGCCCGTCGCCCGCATGACCGACGATCAGCACCGCGCCTATTGGGGCACCCACCTCGCCCGCGCGCGCGCCGAAGCCGATCCCGACGCGTCCTTCGTCGCCGAGCCCTACCAAACGGTCGAACTGCGCCGCCGCCGCGACGGGTGGACGGCGGAGCGGCAGCGGCTGTTTCTCGGCACCCTCGCCAACACCGGCTCGATCGCGCACGCGGGGCAGGCGGCGGACATCACGCCACGCTCGGCCTTTCGCCTGCGCAATCATCCGAAGGGCGAGGCCTTTGGCCGCGCGATGGACGCTGCGCAGATGACGGCGGCGAAGCGGCTGCTCGGCATCGCGTTCGAGCGCGCGATCACCGGCACGCCGCGCCAGGTCTGGCGACAGGGCCGGATCGTCGCGGAATCGTCGGTCCCGTCCGACCGGCTGCTGATGTTCCTGCTCCGGCATCTCGCCCCCGACCTGTTCGGCGCGGACGCGGATCCCGCGCAGCGACACCAGCGGATCGAGGCGCTCCAGGGCAGCTTCGCGGACGCACTGGCGGCGCTGACCGACACGGATGTGGTCGCCGACCTGCTCGACGCGGATGATTACCGACCGCAACCACCGATGACGGAACAGGCGTGAGCGGCGACGAAAGGTCGCACACCACCCCTCGTCGGCGTGACTTTCCGGCTCACCGCGGCCGCTCCCGCTCCGCCGCGTCGGGCCTGCCCCGCCGCACGGGCGCTGAGAAGTCCGGCGGCTTGTCGGCGATCCAGCGCAGGAAGCGGGCGACATCCTCTCGCGCGCGCAGCGCCGCCGGGTCGGCGTAGCGGCGTGCCAGTTCGGCGTTGGGGACCAGCGCGTGGATGGTGCGGTGGCAGATCGGGTGGACGGGGGCGGTGACGCGGCCGCCCTCGCTCTTGGGGACGAGGTGGTGCCATTCCACGCGCGTCCCCAGCGGCCGCTCGCACAATGCGCAGCGCTCGACAGCGGCGGAGCGCTCGACCAGCGCCGCCGCCTGCGCCAGCCCCGCCTTGCGTTTCACCTTCCCGGCCATGGCGGTGATATAGGGTGGATCGGGTTCAGAGGAGGCGCGAAGGCACGGAGAAAGGAAGCGGTCGCGAGGTCCCGTAGCCTGCCGCGAAGCGGCCTTCAGGCATCGACGATCAGCGAGGCCGACCGCTGACACGGTCGGGCCGGTACAAGCGTAAGCCCTTCACCTTTCGCGGGTTCGCACGAACCCTGCCGTTCTTCCTCTCCGCGTCTCCGCGCCTCCTCTGAACCAACTTCCTCGCGCCTTCGTGTAAACACTTCCGTCCGGCCGTTAACCGCGATGCGTCACCGCCTGACAACCCGAGCCGGCGCACGGCCGCGTTATGTCTCGCCTGTTCCGCAGCCGCTGGGCGGCGCTGCTCTGGGCGGCCGGCATCTGCTGGACCGCCTACGACGTCGCCGCCAGCCAGCCCGCCACGCCGGCCAACGCCGCCGCGCCAGTCGACGCCACTGGCGAGCCGGTCGAAGGCGCGGCGCTGGCGGTCCTCGCCAACGCCGCGCCGTGAACGGCTGACGTCCCGCTCACCCGTTCGTCCCGAGCGAAGTCGAGGGACAGATGATGTCTCGACGTCGCTCGACCCGAACGGGTCGAAGCGAACCTTAGAAGTGGAACACCAGCCCCGCCGCCGGACGGAAACTGTCCGCCTGGCCGAAGGTCGATACCTCCAGCCGCAGCCGCACGCCCGCGCGGCCGGTCAGGCCGCCTAGGCCAACGTCCTTCGGCCCCACCTCGACGCCCGCGCCATAGGTGATGTCGTGGTAATCGCGCTTGGTGTTGCCGCCGTTGCGCAGATGGTCGAAATTGACCCATTCATAGCCGACCTTGCCATAGAACAGCCCGCTGTCGCCGACGCGCAGGCCCGCGCGGCCGGCCGCGCCATATTCCCAGTCGATCGCGCCCGACACGCCCTTGGCGGCGTTGCCCTCGACGCCGACAAACACCGGGCCGAGCGGCAGGTTGACGCCGGCGATGCCCGTCACCTCCGAGCCCTCCAGCCCGTTCTGACGCGGGATGCCGGCGCGCGCCTTGTTGTCGAAGCCCTCCCAGCCGCCGAGCACGGCGACGTACGGGTCGATGCCGAACGCTTTGGAACCGTCGGGCGCGGTCGCTTCGCCGGGGGCGGGGGCGCCGGGGCTGTCCTGCGCGAGCGCGGGGGCAGCAGCGGTCGCGGCCGCGAACGCGGCCACGAGGGAAAGGATACGCATGAAGAAAAACCCTTGGATGGTGACAATCGCTGGCGAACGTCACACCGTCGCCAGGGACCGTCCCAACCGACCGGGCGGCGGCGAGTTGCGTGACGATCGCGTCACCGGCGCAAGTCGGGCCCGACTGTGTCCCCGCCGCAACGCTTTCTTGCGGCGGGTTAGCAAGATCAGGGAGCGCCGCGGCTCAGGGCCGGGTCGCCACATCGTCGGCGTCGTCCGCCTCGTCGTCCTCGTCCTCGGTGTCGAGCTCGTCGCCGTCCTCGAACTTCTCCTGCGCGTCGTCTTCGTCCTCGTCCTCGGCATCCATCGCGGCCGTGTCGTCGACCTCGCCGACCTCGTCGTCCTCCATGTCCAGGTCGCCCACGTCCTCGTCTTCCAGATCGCGGCCAAGATCGGGGTTGAGGTCGGTCAGCAGGTTGCCGTCGGACGGCCCGTCGCGCGTCGCTTCCAGGATCTCGGCGCGCTGGCTCTCGTCATAGCCTTCCTCGTCATACCCGTCATCGCCCGTGCCCAAGCCCTTGACCTGATCGCCGCCCATGCTCGCCTCCTGTGATGTCCAGCGCGAACGGAGGGCGCGGGCTCGGGTTCCGTGCGAGACCGGCAGGTCCGGGGTGACGGCGCGAACGCGGCGGCGTAAGCGACAAACATGCTCGATACCCCGCTCGCCCCCGACACAGCCCCCGACACGGCCCCCGACACGGCGGAGGTTCCCGCCCTGTCGCTCGCCGACCAACTCCGCGATCCCGATGCGTTCGCCGCCGCGCTGGGCGCCTCGTTCCGCCGCTTCGGCTTCGCGGTGGTGCGCGACCACGGCGTCGCCCAGGACCTGATCGACCGCGCCTGGGAACAGACCGCCGCGCTCTTCGCGCTCCCCGACGAGGAGAAGCGCCGCCACTTCATCGCCGGCGGCGGCGGCGCGCGCGGCTACACCCCGTTCAAGACGGAGATCGCCAAGGGCGCGCACCAGGTCGATCTCAAGGAGTTCTGGCATGTCGGCCGCGAGCTGCCGGCCGGCCACCGCTTCGCCGACTCCATGGCGCCCAACGTCTGGCCCGCACGGCCGGAGGGCTTTCGCGAGACCTTCGTCGAGCTGTTCGCTGCCTTCGACCGCGCCGGCGACCAGCTGCTCTCCGCCATCGCCCGCCATCTCGGCCTCGCGCCGGACTGGTTCGATCGCGCGGTGGCGGACGGCAACTCGGTCCTGCGCCTGCTCCATTACCCGCCGATCGCGCCGGACGCGCAAGGGGTGCGGGCGGGGGCGCACGAGGACATCAACCTCATCACGCTGCTGCTCGGCGCCGATGAGGCGGGGCTGGAGCTGCTCGACCGCAGCCAAGAAACGGAAGTTGGCGGCCGCTGGCTCGCGATCAAGCCGCCGGCGGGCGCGATGGTGGTCAACGTCGGCGACATGCTCCAGCGGCTGACCAACCACGTCCTGCCCTCCACCACCCATCGCGTGGTGAACCCCCCGCCCGAGCGGCGCGGCCATTCGCGCTACTCGATGCCCTTCTTCCTCCACCCCGCGCCCGACTTCCTGATCGAGACGCTGCCGGGCACGGTGACGGCGGACAACTCGAACCGCTACCCGACGCCGATCACCGCGCACGATTACCTGCACGAGCGGCTGGTCGAGATCGGGCTGGTCAAGAAGTGAGCGTCAGCGCGGTTTCGACGGCATCGTCGGTAATGGCCCCGCGTCGGGGTTGATTAGCGCCTTGCCGACCTTGACGAGGACGGTCACCGGATCGCGCCCACCACCATAGCCGTATTGAGCTGCTTCAGCCTTGCCGCAACGGCGCTCGCCGGAAAATATGCCGCATGGCGCAACTGGCGTGATCGCGGCCAATCCGCTGCCTGAGTCCGCGCGCGGACCTTGCGGTTCAGACACCGGATCGCGCTTTGCTGGCAGCGGCAAACGATACCGATCGCGATTATTTCCGCAGACGATGACATCCGCGCTCTGCCCCGATGGACACGGCTGGTGCGTGATGCTTTCGATCGGCCGCAACGCGGGGGAAGGATCTGCCGCCTGTGCAAGCAGCACCAAGCTCAGCACGATCAGCTCACCCGAACCCCCGCTCCAGATACCGCATCGCCAGCGCGCAGTGCATCGCCACGCCCGTCGCCATCGCGCGCTCGTCGATCGTCATGCGGGTGTTGTGGAGCGGCGGGTTGGCCCGGTGGTCCGACCCGTCGAGCGCCACCCCCAGGAAGGCCATCGCGCCGGGCACCTGCTGAAGCACGTAGCTGAAGTCCTCGCCGCCCATCATCGGCACGGGCATCCGCTCCCAGCCGGTGCCGACCGTCCCCGCCAGTTCCTCGATCAGCGCGGTCGCGCGCGGGTCGCACGATGTCACCGGATAGCCCTCGTCCAGCCGGCACTCCGCCGTGCAGCCATGCGCCGCCGCGACGCTCTCCACGACGCGAACGAAGCCGGCCCTCGCGCGAGCCCGCGTCTCGGGTGACAGCGTGCGCAGCGTGCCCATCAGCTCCACCGTCTCGGGGATGATGTTGTGCGACGAGCCAGCATGGACCTGCGTGATCGTCAGCACCGCCGGGTCCGCGACTGGGATCGTGCGCGCGATCATCGCCTGGAGCGCGCCCACCACCTCGCAGGCGGCGGGGATCGGATCGATGCAGTCGTGCGGCATCGCCGCGTGCCCGCCCCGGCCCTGGATCGTCGCTGACACGGTATCGGTCGAGGCGAGCAGCGGCCCCGCGCGGCCGACGAAGACGCCGGCGGGCGCATTGGGCGTGATGTGCAGCGCGAAAGCGGCATCCGGCCGGGGCCCGTCCAGCAGCCCGTCCGCGATCATCTCGCGCGCGCCGTGATGGCCCTCCTCGCCGGGCTGGAACATGAACATGACGGTGCCGGGCAGCTCCTCGCGGCGTGCCGACAGCGCCTTCGCCGCGCCGACTAGCATTGCGGTGTGTGCATCGTGGCCGCAGGCGTGCATCCGGCCCGGCGTGCGGCTGGCGAAGGCGAGGCTCGTCTCCTCCGTCATCGGCAGCGCGTCCATGTCGCCGCGCAGCAGCACGGTGCGCGTGTTGCTCCCCTGCCTCACCCGCCCGCCGCGCAGGATCGCGACGAAGCCGGTGGTGCGCGTCGAGTCCCGGATCTCCAGCGGCAGGCCGGCGAGCGCCGCCTTCGCCTTCGCCGTCGTCGCGGGGCAGTGGAGCCCCAGCTCGGGCTCGGCATGGATCGCGCGGCGCAGCGCGACGACGTCGTCCAGCCCGGCCTCGCCGATCGAGGTCCAGTCGGCGGCGGTGTCGAGATCGAGGGACATGGGCGGCCTTTCGCGGTGAGCGCCCCGCCTCCTACCGTCCCCGAAACAGGTTGCCCAGCACCCCGCGCACCACCGAGCCCAGCACATCGCCGCCGCCACCGCCACCGCCGCGTCGACCGCGTCCACCGCCCAGCACCGCGCGGCCCAGCTCGTTGGCGACCTGCCGGCCGATCGATGAACTCGCGGCGCGCACCGCGGAGGTCATCGCCCGGTCCTGCCAGCTGTTCGCCTTGG
>NZ_CAHJWX010000033.1 GCF_903643065.1 Sphingomonas bacterium
CGCCCGCCCCCCCACCACCACTCGCTGCGCGAGCGGTCCCCCTCCCCAAGCCTAGCTTGGGGAGGACAAGGAGGTCATTTCCCCACCGCCCGCGCGTCCTGCCCGTCGCCCTGCGGCGCCGCGACGATGTCGCGCGTGGTCGAGCCCTTGTCGACGACGTTGGTCTTGGGATCGCCCACCGCCGAGCGGATGCCCGCGTCGGCGGTCTCGCCGCCCGCTTGGCTCACCACGGCGCGTTCGGACGCGGAGCGCGCCGCGCTGCCGCCGAACAGCGCGTCGAGCGCCTGTGCCTGCGGGCTGTTGTCCTGCGGCCGCGCGGCGCCGGGCTGGGGCGGGACCAGCGCATAATCGGGCGGGATCACCAGCGGCGCCTGGCGCGCCACCGCGAACTCATCCGGCCCCTGGCCGCCCAGCCGCCGTCCGCCGCAGCCCGACAGCAGCGCCAGCGCGGCGACGCCGGCGCCGATCGCGATCACCCTACGCATTCACTTTCTCCTCCGGCCGCCTGTCGCGCCCGAGCAGCGCGCGCACCAGCAGCACGAGCACGCCCACCGTAATCGCCGCGTCGGCGACATTGAAGACCAAAAACGGCCGCCACTCGCCGATGTGGAAGTCCGCCAGGTCGATCACGCAGCCGGGATAGGCGACGCCGCCGCTCGTGATCTTGGCCAGCGTACCCGCCGGGATCAGCCGGTCGGCGATGTTGCCCAGCGCGCCGCCGAAGATGCCGCCCAGCGCCAGCCGGTCGACGGCGTTCTTCTCCCGCCACAGCCAGGTCAGCACCGCCAGCGCGATGCCCGACGTCACCAGCGTCAGCGCGACGCGCACCCACCGCGTATCCGAATGCGACCCCAGCAGCCCTAGCGAGATGCCGCAATTGGCCACGAACGTGAAGCGGAAGAACCCCGTCACCTCGCGCACCGCGCCGGTCTCGTCGAGTTCGAGCACGCCGGTGATCCAGTATTTGATCGCCTGGTCGATGGCGAACACCGCCAGCGCGAGGCCCAGCGCGGGGCCCAGCGCGGGGAGCGGCCAGCGCCGGCTCACGCGCCCACCACCGCGTCGCAGCGGTGGCACAACGCGCCGTCGACCGTCACCTCGGGCAGGTGGCGCCAGCAGCGCCCGCATTTGCGATAGTCGGTCCGCGCGACGCCGAGCGGGCCCGCGTCCACGGCGGCCACGATGAACGTCTCCGCCAGCAGCGGCGCGGGGAGCGGAAAGGCGGGCACGGTCACCGCCGCCTCCAGGCTGGAGCGCACGACCTTGTCGCGCCGCAGCGGCTCGATCGCTTCCGTCACCTCGCGGCGCAACGCGCGCGCCGCCGCCCAGCGCTCGCCGAGCTGGTCGTCGCCGGGCAAAGCGGGCAGCTCGGGCCACTCGAGCAGGTGCACCGACCCGTCCTCGCTCGGGAACCGCGCCTGCCACACCTCCTCGGCGGTGAAGACCAGGATCGGCGCGGCGAAGCGGACCAGCGCGTGGAACAGCAGGTCGAGCACCGTGCGATACGCGCGCCGCGTCGGGTCGCCGGGCGCGTCGCAATAGAGCGAGTCCTTGCGCACATCGAAGAAGAAGGCCGACAGGTCGTCCTGCGCGAAGTCGGTCAGCAGCCGCAGGTAGCGGGTGAAGTCATACGCCTCGATCGCCGCCTTGAGGTCCACGTCGAGCCGCCCGAGCAGCTCCAGCACGTAGCGCTCCAGCTCGGGCATTGCCGAAACGGGCACGCGCTCGTCGTCGGTGAAGCCGTCGAGCGCGCCGAGCAGGTAGCGGAAGGTGTTGCGCAGCTTGCGATAGGTGTCGGACGCGGTGGCGATCGCCTTGGGGCCGATCTTGAGGTCGTCGAGATAGTCCGCCTGCGCCACCCACAGCCGGACGATGTCGGCGCCGGACTCGCCGACGATCTTCATCGGATCGACGACGTTGCCGACCGACTTGCTCATCTTGCGCCCACGCTCGTCGAGGACGAACCCGTGCGTCAGCACCGCCTTGTACGGCGCGCGCCCGCGCGTGCCGCAGCCTTCCAGCAGCGACGACTGGAACCAGCCGCGATGCTGGTCGGAGCCCTCGCAATAGAGGTCCGCGCGGACGCCTTCGCCATAGCGCGCCTCGATCGTGAAGACGTGGGTCGAGCCGCTGTCGAACCACACGTCGAGGATGTCGGATTGCGGCTCATAGTCAGCGAGGTCGTGCTCGGGCCCGAGCAAGGCTTGGTGATCGGCGTCGAACCACGCGTCCGCGCCGCGCTCGCGAAAGGCGGCGAGGATGCGGGCGTTTACCGCCGGGTCGGTCAGGTAGGCGCCGGTCGCGCGATGGACGTACAGCGCGATCGGCACGCCCCATGCGCGCTGGCGCGATACCACCCAGTCGGGCCGGCCCTCCACCATCGACCGGATGCGGTTCTCCGCGCGCGGCGGGATCCAGCGGGTGTCGGCGATGGCGGAAAGGGCGCGGGAACGGAGCGTATCCGCTCCCCCTCCCGCAAGCGGGAGGGGGCTGGGGGGTGGGCTGGACGCTTCGGCGGACGGCACGCTCGCGGAGAGGGCGAGCCCACCCCCGACCCCTCCCGCTCGCGGGAGGGGAGAGTCCATCGCGATGAACCATTGCGGCGTCGCGCGGAAGATCACCTTCGCCTTGCTCCGCCACGAATGCGGGTAGCTGTGCTTATAGTCGTCGCTCGCCAGCAGCGCGCCCGCGTCCCGAAGGTCACGGCAGATGGGACCTTCCGCGCCGACGAACTTCTTGTTGATGACCGAGCCCTGGCCGCCCAGCCACGCCCAGTCCGCCCGGTACATGCCCGCGGCATCGACCGCGAACACGGGCTCGATCCCGTGCGCCTTGCACAGGGCGAAATCGTCCTCGCCATGATCGGGCGCCATGTGGACGAGCCCCGTGCCCTGATCGGTGGTGACGAAGTCGCCCGGCAGCAGCGGGCGCGGGCGAGCGAAGAAGCCGCCGAGGTGGTGCATGGGATGGCGGGCGAGGGCGCCGGCGAGGTGCGCGCCGCGCACCCCTTCGATGTCGTGCTCCGTCCAGCCCGTCACATTCCAGCGGCTCATGACGTCTTCGACTAGATCGGCCGCGATCAGATAGATCTTGCCTTCGTGACGCTCGACGTTGGCGCCAGCATCTACGGTCACTAGAGAGTAGGTAACCTCCGGCCCATACGCCAACGCCTGATTCACCGGGATCGTCCACGGCGTCGTCGTCCAGATCACCGCGTGCGCGCCGACCAGCTCCGGGGCGCCTGGCGCCTCCACGATCTCGAACGCCACGTCGATCTGCGTCGAGACGATGTCCTCGTACTCGACTTCCGCCTCGGCCAGCGCGGTCTTCTCGACGGGCGACCACATCACCGGCTTGGCGCCGCGATAGAGCTGGCCCGTGTCGCCGAACTTGAGCAGCTCGCCCGCGATCGCGGCCTCCGCGTCGAAGCTCATCGTCAGATACGGGTCGGCCCAGTCGCCCATCACGCCCAGCCGCTGGAACTGCGCGCGCTGCTGGTCGACCCAGCCCGCCGCATAGGCGCGGCACTCGGCGCGAAAGGCCAGCGGGTCGACCTGATCCTTGTCGAGCTTCTTCGCGCGATACGCTTCCTCGACCTTCCACTCGATCGGCAGCCCGTGGCAGTCCCAGCCGGGGATGAACGGCGCGTCGCGGCCCAGCAGCGACTGCGAGCGGGTGATGAAGTCCTTGAGGGTCTTCATCATCGCGTGACCCATGTGGATATTGCCGTTCGCATACGGCGGGCCGTCGTGAAGGATGAACTGCTCGCGCCCGGCGCGCGCCGCGCGGAGGCGATCGTACAGCCCGATCCGGTCCCACCGCGCCAGGATCGCCGGCTCCTTCGCCGCCAGCCCGGCCTTCATCGGGAAGTCGGTCTGGGGCAGGAAGACGGTGTCGCGGTAATCGGGCGTGGAAGGAGCGTCGGCCATGGGTGGCGGGCGTGTAGCGGGATCGGAGCGCCCCGTCACCCATGCCGCCGTCATGCTGAACGTGTTTCAGCATCCACGCGGATCGTCGGCGTCGCGCGACCCGCGCATGGATCCTGAAACAAGTTCAGGATGACGAAGAGAGTAGGAGCCGCGCCGCCGCGCAATCCTGCTCCATCTGCGCCACCAGCGCGTCGAGGCCGTCGAACCGCGCCTCCGGCCGCAGGAACTCGATCAGCGCCACCTCGATGCATTGCCCGTACAGGTCGCCCGCGAAGTCGAGGAAATAGGGCTCAAGTAATTCCTTGGGCGGCGTGAACGTCGGCCGCACGCCCAGGTTTGCCGCCCCATCCAGCACGCGCCCGTCCGGGAGCCGCCCGCGCACCGCATAGATGCCGTAGCGGGGCCGCAGGTACGGCCCCATGTCCAGGTTCGCGGTCGGATAGCCGATCGTGCGTCCCACCTTGTCGCCATGCTGGACGACGCCCTCGATCGCGAACGGCCGCGTCAGCAGCGCCGCCGCCTCGCGCGGGTGCCCCGCCTGCAACAGCGCGCGGATGCGTGAGGACGATACCGGCGCGCCGTCGAGCGCCACCGGCCCGACCGTTTCCGCCGCGAAGCCATGCGCGCGGCCAAGGTCGGCGAGCACGGCGACGTTGCCGCCCTTGGCGCGCCCGAAGGTGAAGTCCTCGCCCGTCACCACGCCCGCGACTTGCAGGGCGCCGACCAGCCGCTCCGCGACGAACCGCTCGGCGGTGAGCGCGGCGAGATCGCCGTCGAACCCGAACACCACGGTGGCGTCCGCCCCGGCGGCGGCGAACAGCCGCTCGCGCTGGTCGAGCGTGGTCAGCCGGAAGGGCGCGGCGTCGGGCCGGAAATGCCGCACCGGATGCGGATCGAACGTCGCCACCAGCGCCGGCCGACCTTCGCTGCGCGCGCGCGCGACGGCGGCGCCGACCACCGCCTGATGCCCCAGGTGAAACCCGTCAAAATTGCCGAGCGCGACGATTCCGCCGGCTAGGTGCGGCGGCACCGGCGACCCGCCGTCCAGGCGCTGCATGGGGGCGGTATAGAGGGACCGCCGTTTGCCTTCCACCCCTCTCCCCGTGGGAGAGGGGCAGCCGCGAAGCGGCGCGGGGTGAGGGTGAGCGATGAATGCCGGCCTTGCCGTCCTCACCCTCACCCTTCCCACTCGCTACGCGAGCGGGCCCCGTCCCTCTCCCGGCGGGAGAGGGAGTAGCGTGACGAAACCATATCCGTCATGATCCTCCCGCCCCACCTCGCGCCAGCCGGCGAACGGCGGCACGATCGTGTCGCCGTCCGGATCGGCCTGGACCTCGGTCAGCTCCACCCGGTCGGCGCGAGGCAGGAACAGCGCGAACACCGCCGCCCCGCCGATCACCGACACGTCGCCGCCCGCCAGCGCCAGCGCCTCCGCGATCGAGCGCGCCACCTCCGCCCCGTCCGCGCGCCAATTGGGCGAGCGCGTCAGCACGATGTGCCGCCGGCCCGGCAGCGGCCTGGGAAAGCTCTCGAACGTGCGCCGCCCCATGATCATCGGCTTGCCCGATGTCAGCGCCTTGAACCGTTTCAGGTCGGCGGGAATGTGCCAGGGCAGTCCGCCGTCGCGCCCGATCACCCCGTTGCGCGCGCGCGCGAGCACCAGCGTGATCATACCGCCACCGGCGCCCGGATGTGCGCCTGTGGCGCATAGTCTTGGAGCACGATGTCCTCCGGCTCATAGGCGTCGATCGCCGGCGCGCGCCGCCCGATCTCCAGCCGGGGCAGCGGGCCGGGCTCGCGCCCGAGCTGCGTCCGCGCCTGTTCCAGATGATTGAGGTACAGATGGCAATCGCCCCCCGTCCAGACGAGGTCGCCCACCGCCAGCCCCGCCTGATCCGCGAGCAGATGGGTGAGCAGCGCATAGCTGGCGATATTGAACGGCACGCCGAGGAACACGTCCGCTGAGCGCTGGTACAGCTGTACCGACAGCCGCCCGTCGGCGACATGCGCCTGGAACAGGCAATGGCACGGCGCCAGCGCCATCGCGTGCAGGTCGCCGGGGTTCCAGGCGGTGACCACCATGCGCCGCGAGTGCGGCTCGCTCCGCAGCTGCCCGACCAGCGTCGCGATCTGATCGAGGTGTCGCCCGTCGGCGGCGATCCAGTCGCGCCACTGCTTGCCATAGACCGGCCCGAGGTCGCCGTCCTCATCGGCCCATTCGTCCCAGATGCTCACCCCGCGCTCCTGGAGCCAGCGGACGTTGGTGTCGCCGCGCAGGAACCACAGCAGCTCGACGATGATCGACTTCAGATGCAGCCGCTTGGTGGTCAGCGCGGGGAAGCCCTGGGCAAGGTCGAAGCGCATCTGATGACCGAATACCGACAGGGTGCCGGTGCCGGTGCGATCCTGTTGCCGCGTGCCGGTGGCGAGGATGCGGTCCATCAGGTCGAGATACTGGCGCATCCCCGACAGGGTAGGGGAGGGCAGGCGAGTCGGCTAGAGACTCCTTCCCTCGTCATGGTGCAGGTCGCCGATGTCGCGTCGATCCTAGCGGGGACGACGGTCGCCGATCTACGCTCGGCGTTGCGTCGATCGGAGCATCGCCATGCGGTTATTCCTTGGTCAATATTACCAGATCGACGGGTCGAGACTGACCAACACCAGGACCCGCCGCTCGGTCGCGCTGTCGGCGGACGAGGCGGCGCGCTTCGAGCAGCAGGTGTTCGACCTCCTGACGAAGATTCATGCCGACGAGGAGGTCGGCCGGCCGATCCTGCGGTCGTTGTGGATCGGCAGCCAGATCCAGATCCTGCCCGGCGACACCATGGTCAACGTGAACGCCTCCCCGCTCGACGCCGAAACCGCGGGCGAGCAGGTGTCCTTTCGTGGCCGGACCGCGCTGACGACGGGGAAGGGATCGGCCGCCACCGTGTTCGTCTCGCTCGCCATGCTGCGCGGCCTTGCGGGGCCGGCGGCACAGCCCGACGCGGTACTGCTGCACGAGATCGTCCATGCCGCGCGCGCCACGCTCGGCGTGATGAAGCACACCGCGCTCGGCCGCTTCGACAATTTCGAGGAGTGGGCCGCGATCATGCTGTCGAACATGTACGTGTCGTCCAAGTACAACAGCACGTCCTTCCGTGGCGATCATCAGGTGACCCAGCTGCGAACGCTCGGTTCGCTCACGCACCAGAACCTGGCGATGAGCAATCCCGGTCTCGCGGAAGCGTCGATGTACCGGTATGTGCCGATGTTCCGCCAGGAGATCCTGACGCTCGTCGGCGACAGCGAGGCGCTGACGCTCAAGCTGAAGGACGCGAAATGCGCGTTCAACCCGTTGCGCGTCGCCTATAACGGCTATGACGGCGCGACCGAGGATGGCGGGCGCTTCGCCAGCTTCCCGGGCTTCGGCCAGTTGACCCCCGAGACCTTCGCGCAGGTGGCGGCGCGGGCGATGAAACAGGCGAGCCCGATCTTCTCCGTCGACCGGTGATCGAGGCTGGTCCGCCGGTGGATCAGGCCCGGCACGCCCTGATCGCGTCCGGCTCGGGCCTTGGCCCCGCCGCGCGGAACGTCGCCAGATAGCCGCCCGCGGATGGCATGTCCTGCGTCGCCACCTGCAGGTATCCCACCGCCGCGAACTCGCAGGCCAGCAAGCCCGGCGGCGTGCCGTGATGCTGCGTCGGCCGGTTCGCGTCGACCACCACGACCAGCCCGTCGGGCTTCAAGCTCGGCCGCAGCCGCCACAGGAACTCGTACGGCTGCGCGATCTCGTGATACATGTGGATCATCAGCACCCGGTCGAAGCTGCCGGCCGGCAGGCGTGGATCGGCGGGCAGGCCCAGCCGGACGCTGACATTGTCCAGCCGCTCGCGCGCGACGCGCTGCGCCAGCTGGTCGCGCACCGCCGGGATGATGTCCTCCGCCAGCACGCGCCCGGCCTTGCCGACGCGGGCGGCGAGCCGGATCGTGTAATAGCCCTCGCCCGCGCCGATGTCGGCGACGGTCATGCCGGGCACGATCCCCGACCGGCCCATCACCGCGCCCGCCTCGTGCTGCCGGTCGCGCTGCTCCTCCGTCGACCAGCCGGCCGACACGATGGTCGCCACCGGCCGGTCGGGCGCAGGAAAGGGGCCGGGCTGGCGCGCCGGATGCCGGATCAGCGGCTGCGACCCGTCGCAGGCGGCGAGGAGGAGGGCGAGACCGATCACCCTGAGCCTTCCGGCGCTTCGCGCCTCCTTCCCTCTCCCACCGGAAGAGGGAGACAGCCCGCCACAGGCGGGCAGAAGGTGAGGGTGACCGGGCGTCACTCCACGTCCTCCACCGTCACCTTCTCCCCCGTCACCCGCTGTGACAGCGCGGCGGCCATGAAGGGATCGAGCGCGCCGTCCAGCACGTCGCCGGGGCTGGTCGAGGTCATTCCCGTGCGCAGGTCCTTCACCAGCTGATACGGCTGGAGCACGTAGGAGCGGATCTGGTGGCCCCAGCCGATGTCGGTCTTGGTCGCGTTGGCCGCGTCCGCCACCTCCTCGCGCTTGCGCAGCTCGTGCTCGTACAGCCGCGCGCGCAGCTGGTTATAGGCCTCCGCCTTGTTCTTGTGCTGCGAGCGCTGGTTCTGGCAGGCGACGACGATGCCGGTGGGCAAATGGGTGATGCGCACCGCCGAATCGGTCGTGTTGATATGCTGCCCGCCCGCGCCGGACGCGCGATACGTGTCGATGCGCAATTCCGAATCGTTGACCTCGACCTCGATCGAATCGTCGATCACCGGATAGACCCAGACGGACGAGAAGCTGGTGTGCCGCCGCGCCGAGCTGTCATAGGGGCTGATCCGCACCAGCCGGTGCACGCCCGATTCCGTCTTGGCATAGCCGAACGCGTTCTCGCCCTTGAGCAGCAGCGTCGCCGACTTGATCCCCGCCTGCTCGCCGGCGTGGTGGTCGACCAGCTCGACCTTGTAGCCGTGCCGCTCGCCCCAGCGCGTGTACATGCGCTGCAGCATCTCCGCCCAGTCCTGGCTTTCCGTGCCGCCGGCGCCGGCGTTGATCTCGATATAGCTGTCGTTGGCGTCCGCCTCGCCCGCCAGCAGCGCCTTGATCTTGTCCGCGTTGGCGCGTTCCGCCAGCGCCGCGAGCGCGGCGAGGCCCTCGTCCGCCATCTCGGCGTCGCCCTCGGCGTCGGCCATGTCGATCAGCTCGGCGGTGTCGGCCAGCTCCTGGCTGATCGCACGCGTGGCGCCGATCGCCTCGTCCAGCCGCCGGCGCTCGCGCATCACCGCCTGCGCCGCCTTGGCGTCGTTCCACAGCGCCGGATCCTCGACGCGCGCGTTCAGCTCGTCCAGCCGCCGCAGCGCGCGGTCCCAGTCGAGGAAGCGCCGCAGCAGCGCCAGCGCGTCGTTGATCGTGTCGGCATGAGCCTGCGCCTCGGCGCGCATCCTGTTTCTCCGTCATCCCCGCGACGGCGGGGTCCATCTCGTCTGGCCCGGCCCTACGCGACCACGGCGAACAAGGGAACGCCGGGAGACGGGTCTCCGCTTGCGCGCGGATGACGGCCGATCAGTAAATCCCCCCCTGCCGCTGCACGAAATCGCCATCCGCCGGCTTCTCCGCCCGATGCGCCGGTGCCGCGACCGGCGCGGCCGTGCCCGGCTCCGCCGCCCGGCGCGCGATCCGGCGGGGTTCGCTTTCGGGCTTGAACGCTTCCCAGATGATCTCCGATTTCGGATCGGCGGTCGGCCACGCGCCGCCCGTCACCGGCTGGCCGGTCGCCCGGTCGATCCGCAC
>NZ_CAHJWX010000034.1 GCF_903643065.1 Sphingomonas bacterium
CGCCGTCTGGCGCGGCGGCGCGGGCGCGGCGCACGAGGCGACGAGCAGCAGCAGCGCGCCCAGCCCGCTCCGTCTCGCCAATGATCGCCGCCGCCCTCGCATGCGCCGGGCCCTACGACGGCAATGGTTAGGCGATCGTTACGCATGCCGATCGGGCGCGGGGCGAACCGCGCCGTCGTTGCCACAACTAGGCCGGGCGTTTGTAATAATGGAAGATGAACCAGCTCGCCACCGCCTCCCAGCCCTCGGCGAGCCGCAGGCCCGGGTCCATCTCCGCCACCGTGCGCCGATGCAGCCAGGGACGATCGGTCTGGCGGAAGAACAGCCGCAACGCGGCCACCGCGACCAGTTCGCGTCCCGCCGCGCCCTCGCGCCGCAGCATCGCGACCTCGTTGAACGCCGTCGCGCCGAGCGTTACCGTGATCATCCCCGGCCCGGCCTCGCGCGCCTCGTCGGCGCCGAACCGCTGCTGCGCGGCCTGCTTGCTGACGCCGACGACCCGGCCGATGTCCGACCAGCTCAGCCCGCCGCGCCGCCCCGCCTTGACCCAGCGGCCCAGGCTCAGCTTCGCCTCGTCGGCGACCACCGCCGCCGCCTCGATCAGCGGCACATAGGCGACCGGCTGCTCGCCGGTGAAATCGCCGTGGCGCTCCTGGCTCCAGTCCAGCGCCAAGCGGCCCGCCTGTTCGCGCAATCCGGCTTCATCCTGCACGTCCATCCCGTCCTCCTCGTCAATATGGTCTTGACGATCGTAAATCTCCCATTGACGTGCAAGCGTCAAGAGGAAGTTGACTAGAAGCCCGACAGGAAGCTCGCCACATTGGCGCCGAGCGCGTCCACCGCATAGCCGCCCTCCATCACGATCGCGGTCGGCCAGCCGCCGCCGGCGATGTCGCGGGCGAGCAGCGCATAGTCCGGGGTGCGCAGCGCGAAGCGGCTGATCGGGTCGCCTTCCCAGGTGTCAGCGCCGAAGCTGACGATCAGCAGCCCGGGCGCGAACCGCGCGATCGCGTCGAGCGCGGCGCCTTGCGCGCGGCGGAACGGGTCCAGCGTCGTGCCCTGCGGCAGCGGCAGGTTGAGCGTCGCGCCCTCGCCCTCCGCCTCGCCACGCTCGTCGGCATGACCCCAATAGAAGGGGTAGTCCGTCGCCGGATCGGCATGCACGGAGGCGAAGAAGACATCCCCGCGCCGCGCGAAGATGTCCTGCGTGCCGTTGCCGTGGTGGTAGTCGATGTCGAGGATCGCGACCCGCGCGACGCCGGCGTCGCGCGCGGCCTGCGCGGCGATCGCGGCGCTGTTGAGGTGGCAATAGCCGCCGGCGTAATCCGCACCCGCATGATGGCCCGGCGGGCGGCTCAGCGCGAACGCGACACGCTCGCCCGCCAGCACGGCGTGCGTCGCGGCGAGCGCGCTCTGCGCGCTTCCGTAAGCCGCCGCCCAGCTGTCGGGCGTCAGCGGCGTGGTCGCGTCGAAGCTGTAGCGGCCGAGCAAGGCGTCGATCCGGTCGAGCCGCAACGGCCGGCGACCCACCACCGGGAACACATACGGGATCGCATCGCCCGATCGCCCCGCCGCGCGCCACAGCGCCGGCGCCTCGCGCAGGAAGCGGCAATAGTCGGAGTCGTGGACCGCCAGGATCGGCGCTTCGCCGCGATCGGCCGGCGCCTCGGCCCCGCCGATCGCGCGAAGGATCGTCTCCGCTCGCGCCGGCACCTCGGCATAGGCGGTGAACGCGCCGTTGTGCAGCTCAAGGGTCGGCGCATGGCCGAGCTGGGCGGGCGAGAAGAAGCGGCGCATGCTGGCGCCGCCATAACGGGGCCGCCGGCTGGCGCCAGCGGCCCCGTTCATCGTCAGGCGGTGATCAGCCCGGCTTCCGCGTTGGCGTTGATCCGGCCCTCGGCGAGCCGGGTCAGCTTCTCGTCGGTCGCATGCTCCTCGGCCAGCGTCTCGGCCAGGATGGACGCGGCCTCGGTCTTGCCCAGCTGCTTGGCCCAGGCGATCAGCGTGCCATAGCGCGCGATCTCGTAATGCTCGACCGCCTGCGCCGCCGCCGTCAGCGCCGCGTCGAGCACCGCCTTGTCGGCGACCTCGCCCGCGACCTCGTTCGCCTCCTTGATGATGCCGTCGATCGCCGGGCAGGTGACGCCCTTGGGGGTCAGCCCGTCCAGCGCGAACACGCGCTTCAGCCGCTCGATCTGCCCTTCGGTCTCGCGCAGGTGCGTCTCGAAGCCTTGGCTGAGCTGCGGGTCGGTCGCCTTGGCGATCATCGTCGGCAGCGCCTTGGTGATCTGGTTCTCGGCGTAATACAGGTCCTGGAGCTGATGGACGTACAGGTCCTGGAAGGTCTCGATGTCCTTGGTGAACAGGCCCATGGTGGTTCTCCGTCGCGTCGTTGTGCGCCGCTCGATAACGAGCATGGCCGCGCGCGGTTGCGTCGACGCTGGATTTGGCCGCTGATCCGGGCTAACCGGCTGAATCGGAGGGATTATAATGATCAGGCGTTGGACGGGGCTGGTCGCGCTGGCGGCGACGTTGAGCGGGTGCGGCGGCGGTGGCGGCGGGACGGCCGCGACATCGACCGCCACCACGACGACGGCGACCACGGCGGGCGGCACCAGCTGCTCGCTCGCCGATCGCCAGGCCTGGGCGCTGGCGCAGCTGCAGGAATGGTATCTGTTCCCCGAGACGCTGCCGACCAACGTCAATCCGGCGAGCTACACCACGGTCAGCGACTATATCGACGCGCTCACCGCCAACGCACGCGCGCAGGGCCGCGATCGCTATTTCAGCTACCTGACCTCGATCGCGTCGGAGGATGCCTATTACAATTCGGGCGCCAGCGCCGGCTTCGGCGTGCGGCTGTCGACCGACGCGGTCAACCGCCGCGTGTACATCGCCGAGGCATTCGAGGGCGCGCCGGCGCTGGCGGCCGGGATCGATCGCGGCGCGGAGATCGTGGCGATCGGCACCACCGCCGCCGATCTGCGCACCGTCAGCGCGATCATCGCCGCCGAGGGCACGGCCGGGGTCACGACCGCGCTCGGCCCCAACACGGCCGGCACGACGCGGCTGCTGCGGATCAGCGACGCGGCGGGCACCCGCGATGTCAGCGTCGCCAAGGCCGATTACAGCCTGACGCCGGTATCGAGCCGCTATGGCGCGAAGATCATCGCCGACAACGGTCGCCAGGTCGGCTACCTCAACCTGCGCACCTTCATCACCACCGCCGATCCGGCGCTGCGCCAAGCGTTCGCGAGCTTCCGCGCGGCGGGCGTCACCAACGTCGTCATCGACCTGCGCTACAATGGCGGCGGCCTGGTCTCGATCGCCGAGCTGATCGGCGACCTGCTCGGCGCGGCGCGCTCAACGAGCGACGTGGTCGATTACACCGTGTTCCGCCCGGAAAAGGCGTCCAACAACACGACCCGCTATTTCCAGCCGACCGCGCAGTCGATCGCGCCAATGAAGCTCGCCTTCATCGGCACCGGCGGCACCGCGTCGGCGAGCGAGCTGACGATCAACGCGCAGATCCCGTATCTCCACCCCAACGCGGCGCTGATCGGCACCAACACCTATGGCAAGCCGGTCGGGCAGATCGCGCTCGACCGCGCGGCCTGCGACGACCGGTTCCGCATCATCGCCTTCGCGACGCAGAACTCGGCGCGCACCAGCGGCTATTTCACCGGGCTGGCGAGCGTGGTGGAGGCGAGCTGCCAGGCGGGCGACGACCTGACGCACCCGCTGGGCGATCCGGCCGAGGCCTCGACGCGCGCGGCGCTGGACTTCATCGCGGGCAAGAGCTGCACCCGCATCGCGGACGCGAGCGTCGGCACGCAATCCGCGACGGGCGAGGGCAAGCGCGAACTGCTCACCCCGGCGCACCCGGACACCGCGCAACGCGAGACGCCGGGCCTGTTCTAGACGTGCCTCGGGAGACCTGATCCTCCCCCCCGCCGAGGGAGGATGATTCCGCCTGACCAGGACAGGCGCTAGGCCGCCTGGGGCCGGCGGTGATCGAACAGCACCATGTTGGCTTCGCCCCATTCCTTCAGCGCGTCCAGGACGGGCGAGAGCGTGCGCCCCCGCTCCGACAGGCTGTACTCGACCTTGGGCGGCACCTGCGCATAGACGACGCGGCCGACCAGCCCGTCGCTTTCCAGTTCGCGCAGCTGGTTGGTCAGCATCCGCTGGGTGACGTCGGGCAGGAACCGGCGCAGCTCGCCGAAGCGCAGCGTGCCCTCCTCGCGCAGGTGCCAGAGGATCACGCATTTCCACTTGCCCTCGATCAGGCTGACGGCGGCCTCGACGGGGCAGGCGGGGTCGCAATCGAGGCGCGAATGGCGGGCCTTGGCCATGACGGTATCCTTCTTGATACTAGGGGCGATGGTTGTGCGTACTGATCCTCACCGGACATAGGCCTATCTCTGTCCCGGACAACGGAGCATTCCCATGAAGGCCATCGGCTACAGGCAACCCGGTCCGATCGACCGGCCCGATTCGCTGATTGACATCGACCTGCCCGAGCCCGTCGCCACGGGCCGCGACCTGCTGGTCGAGGTCAGGGCGGTGTCGGTTAACCCGGTCGACGTGAAGGTCCGTGGCAGCGCCGCCCCGACCGGCGAGGGCCCGCGCGTCCTCGGCTGGGATGCCGCGGGCGTCGTCCGGGCGATCGGGCCGGAGGTCGCGTCCTTCCGCCCCGGCGACGAGGTCTTCTACGCCGGCAGCATCGCGCGTGACGGCACCAACGCGCAGCGGCATCTGGTCGACGAGCGGATCGTCGCCCGCAAGCCGGCGTCGCTCGGCTGGGCCGACACCGCCGCCTTGCCGCTGACGTCGATCACCGCCTGGGAGGCGCTGTTCGACCGCCTGGACGTGCGCAGGCCCGTGCCGGGAGCCGCAAACTCGCTGCTGGTGATCGGCGGCGCGGGCGGAGTCGGCTCGATCGCGATCCAGCTCGCGCGGCAGCTGACCGACCTCACCGTCATCGCGACCGCCTCGCGTCCGGAGACGCGCGCCTGGGCGACGGCGATGGGCGCCCACCACGTCATCGATCACTCGGCGCCGCTCGCGCCCCAGGTCGCCGCCCTCGGGATCGGCGCGCCCGCCTTTGTCTTCTCGACGACCCATACCGACCGGCACCTCGCCGCCATCGTCGAGCTGATCGCGCCGCAGGGCCGGTTCGCGCTGATCGACGACTCCGACACGCTTGATGCGATGCCGTTCAAGCGCAAGTCGGTGTCGATCCACTGGGAGCTGATGTTCACCCGGCCGCTCTACGGGACGGCGGACCTCGACGCGCAGGGCCGGCTGCTCGCCGAGGTCGCCGGGCTCGTCGATGCCGGTCGGCTGCGCACCACCGCGACCGAGCGCCTGTCGCCGATCGACGCGGCCAACCTCAAGCGCGCCCACGCCATGGTCGAGAGCAACACCATGCGCGGCAAGGTCGTGCTCGAAGGCTGGGCCTGATCCCATCACCCTCCGGATAATCGAGGAACCGAGACCATGACCAACGAACTCCCCCGCGTCGTCGCCACCGCCTCCGTCTCGACCGCGGCGTCCAACCTGCTGGTCGAGGCCGCGCTGAGCGCCGCCGCCGCCGCCGGGTTCGAGGCGGCGGTCGCGGTCGTCGACGCCGGCGGCGCGCTGAAAGGTTTCTCGCGGAGCGACGGCGCCGCCTTCCTCACCGCTGACGTCGCCATCAACAAGGCGTGGACGGCCGCGTCCTACGGTTACTCCACCAGCGTCTGGAACGACTATATCGCCGATCCCAAAGTCGCACCGCTCGCGAACCTGCCGCGCATGATGCCAGTGGGCGGCGGCTATGCGTTGTTCGACAACGGCAGGCTGGTCGGCGGCATCGGTCTGTCAGGCGGCAACACTACGCAGGACCAGGATGCGGCGCTGGCCGCGATCAAGGCGGCTGGGTTCGACATGCCCGCCTGAAAGGACGCAACGGGTTGCACAGAACCGCCACCTCGTAGAACATCATCCGATCTTTCTTTGAGGTAGCCGGCATGGAGCAGTCGCCGCCACCCGCGCACGACCGCAGCCCGACCCCGTCCGCACCGGTGAACGGTCCGGCGCAGCGGCTGGGCTTGCTGGGGACGGACGTCGCCAGTGCCTTCGCCACCGCGACCAGCGCCACGCGCGACAGCGAGGCCGAGGATTGGAGCTCGCGCATCTCGAAAACCTTCGTGCCCCTCCATGCGCGGCCGACCGGGGCCGATCCCTTCTTTGGACAGCTCCGGCTGCTGCCGCGCGGTCCCCTGCTCGTGGCGTGCATCGACGGGTCGGCGCAGGAAGTCCGGCATGGGCCCGGCGAGATCGCCACCCAAGGCGAGGCGGCGGTGTATCTGAACCTGCAGCTCGACGGCGTCGGGCGGGTCCGCACCCGGCAAACCGAGACGCAGACCGTCGTCGGCGGGGCGGCGATCGTGCCGTCGGACGAGGCGTTCACCTTGCGCTTCGACCAGCCGTTCAGCCAGCTCTGCATCGGCATGTCCGCCGATTGGCTGGCGGACCGGCTCGGCTTTCCGGCGACCGCCCTCCAGCAGCGCCATCTCGACACGGGTCGCGGCGTCGGCCGGGTCGTGCGCGCGGCGATCGGCTCGGTCATCGAGGCGGGCGACCATGCGGAAGCCGTGCTGTGCGGCGAGCTGTTCGCTCGCACGCTCGCCGAGGCGCTGCGGATGCCGGCGGGGTCCATGGCGGGCGGCGATGCCCGACCGGACCCGCTATTGGCCGCCATCCATTCACTGATCCGGCGGCGGCTGGCCGACGTCGGTCTCACCCCGGCGGCGGCGGCGGCGGCGCTCGGCTGCTCCCTCAGCACGCTGCATCTGCACTGCCAGCGCGGTGGCCGCAGCTTCACGACCATGGTGTGGGAGGCGCGGCTGGACGCGGCGGCGACGCTGCTGGGCTCGGCGCCGCCCGGCTATGGCAGGGTCGAGGCGGTGGCGTTCGCCTGCGGCTTCGGCGATCCCTCGCATTTCGCGCGCCGGTTCAAGGCCCGCTTCGGCACGCCGCCCTCGCTCTACGGGGGCCGGCGTCGGTGACGGAGGCGACAGGCGGACTGTCGTGCTGGCTGTTTCGGACTCCCGTCCTAACCTTGATCGCTGATTGACCCTATTCGAACCGGACCATCTGCGCTCCGCCACCAAGCCGGAGCGAGGAGAAAGGTCGACCGCCGGCTTGATGGCAGGTGGATCGGGGGGCGCCATAATGACGGGGGACGAATGACGGGGATATCGCGCTCGCCGGTCGCGGCGATGCTGGTCGCGGTGGCGGTGCCGGCCCAGGCGACGATCACGCTGGTCGGCACCCGGAGCGCGTTCGCGGCGGCGACGTCGAGCCAGGCCACCGACACGTTCGACGACGTGGCCTATGGGTTCCGCGGCACGACGCTCAAGCGCAGCGCGGGAAGCTACAGCTACACCGCCTACGCGCCGCATGGCCTGGACGGCGATAACGGCAATGCCGATCAATGGCTGGCGGTCGACAATTTCATCGATCCGCTGACGTTCAGAAGCTTCAGCAGCGGCGTCGCCGGCATCGGGGGATCGTTCTTCGGAACCGCCGCGAACGGCGACTATCTCGCCGCCAACATCGTCGTCACCGCCACCGATGCCGACGGTTCGGTGGCGATCACGCTGATGACGCCCGCCGTCGACAGCTTCGTCGGCTTCGTCTCCACCAAGGCGATCACGCAATTGACCGCCAAGGCGGTGCAGCCGACCGGCGCCATCGCGTGGGTCGGCGCGAACAATCTGGTGCTCGCGAGCGCCTCGGCCGCCGCGCCCGTGCCCGAACCGGCGACCTGGACGATGGCGCTGATGGGGGTCGGGCTGGTCGGCGCCGGGCTGCGCGGCCGCCGCTCCCTCAGCCGTGGCAAGGTGCAACGGCACGGCTCTTCCTCCAGCGTTCGGAGATCCTATGCGCAATAGCACCCTCGCCGTCGCCGCGGCCCTGTCCTGTGCCGTCGCCACCACCCCCGCCCGCGCCATTTATCTGACCACGGCGGTGACCGAGTCCTCCGGCGCGCCGCTGGGCCTCTTGTTCGTGGGCAATGACTACAACGTGATCATCGACATGGCGGCGAGTCCTACCGCCCAGTTCGACTATAAGATAAGCCGGACATCGCTCTACGATTACTATGTGAACTCCGCGATCGACAGCACCAGCTTCGCCAACGTCACGTCGCAATTCAACAAGTACAAATATGTGGTGACCAGTCCCACCGAGCTGACGATCAGCTTTGAACCCGACGTCGTCGGCACCTATTCGTTCAACTTCAAGGACCTGATCGTCGAAACCCGCACGCAAATCGCCGCCGAGAAGAAGCCCATATCCGAAGACGGGTACACCAGCTTCTTCGAAAAGATCGTTCCACCCCCGCTGATGCAGGGGCCGTTGAGCTGCGGTTTCGATCAGAGTTACGGCGGCGCCGGGTTCACCACCACCGCGCAATGCGCGCTCACCTTCACCGTCGCGCCAAAGATCGTGTCGGTGCCGTCCGTCCCCGAGCCGGCGTCCTGGGCGATGCTGCTCACCGGGTTCGGCGCGCTGGGGACCACACTGCGGCGGCGCCGGGATGGCGCCCACCGCTCGCTCGCACCGATCCGTCGGTGACGCCCCGGCCGCCCGTCACCGGCGGCAAGACTGGTCAGACGTCGCGCGCCAGCCCCAGCAGCCGCGCGACCTCGCCGAAGTCCGCCGCCACCGCGTCGACGCCGAGCGCCAGCAGCGCGTCGCCATGGCCCTTGCCGCAATGCAGGCCGGCGGTCAGCCCGATGACATAGCCGCCCGAGGCGACCGCCCCGGTCGCGCCGACGCGCGAATCCTCGATGATCGCGCACCGCTCGATCGGCACGCCCAGCGCCGCGGCGGCGTGGTGGTACAGGTCGGGCGCCGGCTTGGGGCGCGCGACATGCTCGCGGCCGCTGAACCGGTGGGGAAAGGCATCGCCGAGCCCGAGATGCGCGAGATGCGTCCCGATCCAGGCGGTGGAGCTGGACGACACGATCGCGCGCGGCAGGTCCGCCGGCAGCGACCGGACGAAGGCGACCGCGCCCGCGACCTCGCCCACCCCCTCGCGCAGCACGCGCGCGTCCTCGATCGCGCGCGCCGCGTCGAACGCCGCCGGGATCGGCCCGCCCAGATGCCGCGCCACCCGCGCGCGGAACTCGTCCCCCGCGTGACCGCTGAACAGCGCCGTCGCCTGTGCGACGCTGGTCGGATGGCCGTTGGCGGTCAGCCAGTCGGCGATCTGCCGCGCGCCGACCCATTCGGACTCGATCAGCACCCCATCGAAGTCGAACAACAGCGCGTCGACCCTCATGCGCGCGCGCCGAACAGCGCCGAGCCGACCCGGACATGCGTCGCGCCCAGCATCGCCGCCGTCTCGAAATCGTCGGACATGCCCATCGACAATCCCACCAGCCCCTCGTCGCGCGCCATCCTGGCGAGCAGCGCGAAATAGGGCGCCGCCTCCACCCCGGCGGGCGGCACGCCCATCAGCCCCGTCACCGGCAACGCCGCCGCGCGCGCCTCGGCCAGTAGCGCCGGCAGATCGGCGACCGCGCAGCCGCCCTTTTGCGGCTCGTCGCCGATATTGACCTGGAC
>NZ_CAHJWX010000035.1 GCF_903643065.1 Sphingomonas bacterium
CTACATCAGCCCCGCGCAGTTCGAACGAACCGCGTCACGCTGAGCACATGCCTCTCCACTTAACCGGGGCAAGTCCATCCCGACGGCTTCCCGGCCGCGCCGATCAGGCTTCGCTATGTCGGCTTTCCGAGCATCGCCGAGCCCTTCATCCCGCGGTCGCGGGTGCCGCTTCCGGCTCCGCTGCCAAGCGAAAACGCGGAATTGGGTGCGACCGGGAACGGTGCTGCTGCACCCGGTGCGAATGATCAGGGTCCGGGACCGAGTGATGCACGTGAGCGAGAGGCTGGGAATGACTCGGCAAAGATCGAGCCGTCGCCAAATGGTGACCGGACCGGTGACCCGGAAGCGACCGCGAGACTGCTCAATCCAGCGGTCGGTGGACCCGGCTCGGCCGCTGAAAACAACCTGTTCACCCTCGGCGCGAAGGAGCCGCGCCCGCCGGCAGGCGGCGCGTTGCCGGCAATCGCCAAGCCTCTACCTCCCGACAAGGCGTCGTCGGGCACGCAGGACGGGCCCGGCAACAGCCTGACTGCGCCCGATGGGCGCCCCGGCACCGTCGATCCCGCACGCACGATACGGCCGCTCGCCGGTCGGGAGAATATCTCGCTGAGGGAGCTGAAGGAGGGCATCGCGCCATCGGAGCACAGCCCTGTCGACGACCCCGATCTCGGCCTGTGATCGGTCATGCTCTCCGTCGCGAGCGTACGCTCCGCCAAAGGCGCCGCCGGCTATTTCGCCGCCGACAATTATTACACGCCCGGCGAAGCCGAAACGTCGGGCGAATGGGTCGGCAGGGGCGCGGCGGCACTTGGGCTCGAGGGCATGGTCGACAAGGACGTGTTCGAAGCACTGCTGCAGGGCACGCTCCCGAACGGCGCCCAAGTCGGCTCAGTTGATCGCCATAGCGCGGGCGTAGACCTTACGTTCTCGCTGCCCAAGAGCTGGTCGCTGCTGGCCTTGGTCGGCGGCGACCGGCGCATCATCGGCGCCTATCGACACAGGCCCTTCGCGCAAGCCCAGTCCAGGACCACGCCAACCCGCTGGAGCACGCGGCGCGCGGTTTCGGGTTTGGAGAGCCAGATCGGCGCCACGGCATCGTGGATCGGGCCAGCGCCGATCTCATCGACGGCAAGATCACCGAGCGTCGGAAAAGCATAGTTCTCGAGCGTCTTGATCCACTGCGCCTGGTGCTTGCCGTTCTTCCATCCTTCCGTTCGCTCGGCATGGACTTTCGACGCAGCCTCGCCAAAACTGAGCGTGCGGGCGGGTGCCGGCTTCGGCGCACGCGGCGCCGGCGCATATGGATCAGAGATGCCACGGAGCTTCCGCCGCAGCTCGAGTGCCGCGTCGCGAGCACCGAGCAAGGAGAGCAGCTTGAAGCTGCCAAGACCGAGGTCGCGCCTTCGTCCGTCGACCTGCACGCGCAGCATCCAGCTCTTGGCGCCTCCCGGTCCGACCAGCAGGTAGAGGCCGTCGCCGTCGCTGTAGCGCCCTGGTTCGACGAGATGCCGCGCCTTCAACGCGGTGAGCTTGGCCATACGCGCTCCCACACCGAAAATCGTTTCCCACGTTTCTTCCCACACCACATCACGGATGTTGGCGAACGTCAAGCGTCGCCATGGGACGTCAGAATGGCACTTTTCTGCGGGTTTCAAAGCTCCTGGGACGGTCTGGAATGTCCCGGGAAACGGCTCTGGCGGAGAGGGTGGGATTCGAACCCACGGTGCCCGTGAAGGCACGCCGCATTTCGAGTGCGGTACAATCGACCACTCTGCCACCTCTCCGCAGAGGACAAGCACGCCCGCATCGGGCGACCGGCCGGTCGAGCGCGCGCTCCTATCCGATCACCCGGACGCTCGCAAGCGTCGCCTTGCGCCCTCCCGCGCCCGGCTTAAATAGCTTGCATGGTGCATCATCCAACCGCCGGGCAGCCGACCCGCAACGACCATCCCGCCCCACCCATCGTCGCCGCCCGCTTCGGGATCGGTGAGGTGGTGAAGCATCGCATGTTCGATTTCCGCGGCGTCATCTTCGATGTCGATCCCGTGTTCGCCAACACGGAGGAATGGTATCAGGCGATCCCGGAAAGCATCCGGCCGGCCAAGGACCAGCCCTTCTACCACCTGCTCGCCGAGAACCTCGAATCGAGCTACGTCGCCTATGTCAGCCAGCAGAACCTGGTGCCCGACGACAGCGACGAGCCGGTCGAGCATCCCGCGATCGCGGGCATCTTCACGCGGGGGGATGACGGCAGCTATCGGCTGCGCCGCGAGCACAAGCACTGAGCGGCTGCGCCGCGACAACAAGCACCGAGCGTAAGCGCCGGCCCGAGCGCCGGCGACCACCGCACCGCCTCAATATTTGACCCGCAGGCGGGCGTAGTAGAAGCCGCCGTTGAACCCGAACGGCCCGCCGATGCGCGGATAGACCGATCCGTCGAGCAGGCTCTGGGTCGCCTGGTAGATCGGGTTGGACGTCGACGCCGCGATCTTCTCCGGCCGGGTGTCGAAGAAGTCGTTGGCGCCGACGGTCAGCGTATAATGGTCCATAAAGGTGTAGCTGACGTCCAGGTCGGTCGTGAACCTGGAGCCGAACTTCTGCCCCGGATAGTCGACCGCGTCCTGCCACGAGCCGTAATAATTCTCGCGCCCGTTGATCGTCAGGCCGTGCAGCGACAGCGAGGCGGCGGCGTTGGCGCGATGGTTCGGCGCCAGATGTTCGATGTCGACGATCTGCGCCGCCGACACCTGCGCCGGATTGTAGCGCGACACGGTGCTGTGGTTGTAGTTGTAGGCCAGCGTCAGGTTCAGCGCCGCCTCCGACAGCGTGGTGCGGTAGGACGCGACCACGTCGACGCCGCGCGTGAGGGTGTCGAGCGCGTTGGTGAAATATTGCACCGTGCCGCCCGCGCCCACCGCCGCCAGCGCCGGATTGGCGGCGACGTTGGCCGCCGTCACCGTGAACGACTGTGACAGGTAGATGCGGTCGCGCACCTTGATGTTGTAGTAATCAGTGGTAACCGTCAGCGCCCGTGCGGGCGTGAGGACGAAGCCGGCGCCCCAGTTCGTCGACTTCTCCGGCTTGAGCGGCCCGGAACCATAGAACAGCGCGGCGGCGTTATCGACCGGATAGGTGCCCTGTTGCACCTGGTTGCCCGCGATGAAGCTGGTGGTGACCACCGCGTCGTGCGACTGGCCGGGCGTCGGCGCGTGGAAGCCGGTGCCGACGGTGCCGCGTACCGACAGCCAGTCCGTCGCCTTGAACAACGCGTTGGCCTTGCCCACCGCCTTGCTGCCAAAGTCGCTGTAATGTTCGTACCGCCCCATCACGCCGACCGTCAGCGCGGCGACGATGTCGGTCTCGGCGCCCAGATAGCCGGCCTCGCTCTGCTGGTTGAACGAGCCGGTGAGCGCCGGGCTGGTGCCGGCATAGCCGCTCGCCCCCGGCGACTGCGCGGCGGACGCCCCGGTCCGGGTATACACGCCGGGGCCGGTGAGCGAGTAGAGCGTTTGCGCCACCGCATACGGCCCGGCGCCGTAGGATTGCAGGTCGCCCGGGGTGAGCTGGAAGATCTCCTTGCGATACTCGGCCCCGCCCGACAGCGTGATCGGGCTCGCGAAGCCGACCGCGAGCGGGTAGGTCAGGTCCAGATTGGCATCGCCCTCCTTCTGGATGAACTTGCCGAACTGGAAGCTGGTCTGCGTCTGCGGCCCGTAGGAGGGGCTGAGCGAGTTGTACATCGACAGCTGTAGCGAGTTGCGGCTGAGCGTGCCCGACAGGTCGAAGGTCAGGCCGTTCTCCAGCTTGCCCTTCCAGCCGACCGTCCCGTACGCCTCTTGTGTCTTGCCGATGAAGCGTGGCGTGAAGCCGGCGGGATAGAGAGTGGCGGCGGAGAAGGTGTTGGCGTCCATCACAAAGCCGCCCGCCGGGCAGGTCGCGTTGCCGGTGGGGCATGGAGTCAGATAGACCGGGCTGTACGATCCGTTGCGGCTGATGTTCGTGGTCGTCTGCGCGGTGCCGTTGAAGATCGGCACGCCGGCGAAGGCCATGGGCCGGCGATAGTTGAAGCTCTCGTCGGTATGGTTCCCCGCGACGTTCCCGAACAGGTAGAGCTGGGTGTTGGCGGTCAGGTCGTAGCCGGCGTTGACCACCGCCTTATAACCATGCGTCGGCGAGCTTCCCCAGATCTGCGCGGGGCCGGGATAGTTCGGGATGCGCGTGGCGAGCGCGGGATTGGCGGCGGCGAAATAATAGGCTTCGGGCGGCTGGTGGCCGCGGCTGGTGCCCAGATCGTCGTTATACTCGCCGGCGACGTTGATGAACCCGCGCTCACCCAGCTTGAAGCCGACATCGCCGGCGATCTGGCGGGCGTCGCCGTCACCGTCGTAATATTGGCCATAACGGCCCTGCAGCTCCAGCCCCGCGTCCTTGCGCAGGCTGAAGTTCAGCACGCCGCCGATCGCGTCGGAGCCGTATTGCGCGGTGGCGCCGTCGCGCAGCACCTGGAGGTTGTTGATCGCGATCGACGGGATCGCCGAGATGTCGGGTGCCTGCGCGCCGAACGACAGGCCGGTGTCGCCGCCGGTATAGACCTGGACGAGCGCCGAGCGATTATACCGCTTGCCGTTGAGCATCACGAGGATCTCGTCGCCCGGCAGGCCGCGTAGCGACGGCGAGCGCACGAAGCTCGACGCGTCGGAAATTGTGTTCTGCCCGACGAAGAAGGACGGGACGATGTTCTTGATCGAGTCGATCAGGTTGGCGGTCGGTTGCGACTGCAGCTCGGCCGCGCCGATCACGTCCACCGGCGAGGCGGAGGTGGTCAGCGTCCGATCGAGCCGGCGGGTGCCGAGCACCACCACCTCATCGCTGCGATCCTGCGCCGTCGGCGTCGACGAGGTCGGCGCGTCGGCGGGCGCGGTCTGCTGCGTCGCATCGTTGGGCGTCGTCGCGGGAGCGGTCTGCGCCCAGGCCGGCGCCGTGGCGAGCATGGAGCCGGCGAGCAGGACGATGGTGACGGAACGGCGCATGATGGGTCCCCTGTATTGCGCCGCAGCTTGCGGCGGGACCGCTCCGGCCGCAAGTCAGGCCGCCTTGGCGTGCTGTAATGGTTACGATTGTGTTGCAGTCGGGCCACAGCGGCGCCGACGGTTGACAGGATCGCACGCCTTGCCTAGCTGACCGCTTCTTCCCGACGGGTCCGCCCGGACGGGGCCCGAGTTTTGGAAAGCAGATCAGGCCATGTTCGCAGTGGTGCGCACGGGCGGCAAGCAATATCGCGTCGCCGCCGGAGACAAGATCGTCGTGGAGAAGCTGGATGGCGACGCCGGCAGCCAGATCACGCTGGGCGACGTGCTGCTCGCGGGCGAGGGCGGCGAATTGCGTGACGTGGGAGGCGTCAGCGTCGCCGCCGAGATCATCGCGCACGATCGCGCCGACACGGTGATCGTGTTCAAGAAGCGCCGTCGCCACAATTATCGTCGGCGCAACGGCCACCGGCAGCACCACACGATACTCAAGATCGTGTCGGTCGGCTGATCCGCGCGCTAAGGAGCTAGAGAGCAATGGCACATAAGAAAGCAGGCGGCTCGTCGCGCAACGGCCGCGACTCGGCCGGTCGGCGCCTGGGCGTCAAGAAGTTCGGTGGCGAGCGGGCGATCGCCGGCAACATCCTCGTCCGCCAGCGCGGGACCCGTGTCTATCCGGGCAAGAATGTCGGCATGGGCAAGGACCATACGTTGTTCGCGCTGATCGACGGCCGCGTGGCGTTCGCCGACGGCAAGCTCGGCCGAAAGTTCTGTTCGGTCGTGGCCAACGACACCGCGCCGACGGCCGACCATCTGGCGCCGATGCAGATGGCCGCGGCCGAGTAACAGGGCGACCTCACCGGGTCGCCCACCAGGGTGACCCGGGGCCCGCGATGGGCCAGCCAACCAAGGGAGGCCGGGTCACCCGGGCTCCCTTTTCTTTTGCTCCCTCATCCAGATTGTCGCGGGCGCGTCACGCCCGCGATGAAGGGGGCATCATGTTCGCGCGCACATCACGGTTGACGCTGAGGCCCGGCTGGCCGGAGGATGCGCCCGCGCTGGCCGTCGCCATCGCGCACGAGAGCGTCGCCTTCCGGCTCGCGCGCCTGCCCTGGCCATACACGCTCGCGCACGCCGAGGACTGGCTCCGCCGGCCGGCGGAGCCGCGCCAGCACCCACTGCTGATCTTCGCGCATGATCGCGGGGCGCTGCCCGAGCTGGTCGGCGGCACGGGGCTGCACGACGCCGAGGACGGACTGGAGATCGGCTATTGGCTCACGCCGTCCGCCTGGGGGCGGGGCTATGCGACGGAGGCCGGCCGCGCGACGGTGGCGATGGCGCGCCACGCGCTCGGGCAACGGCGGTTGACGGCCTATCACCACGCCGACAATCCCGCATCGGGCCGCGTGCTCCGCAAGCTCGGGTTCCAGGAGACCGGCACCGCGCGGCGCCACAGCCTCGCGCGCGGCGCGGAGGTGGACAGCGTCACCTATGTACTGACGCTGTAGCGAGCCGATCCCGCCTTGCCTCGCCGCCGGTTTCAGCCAACATCCGCCTTGCATGTCCGTCACCCCCCTGCCCCGCCGCCGCCTCTCCCCCGAGGCGTCGCGCGATGCCGCGCTCGACGCCGCGCGGGCGCTGCTGGTCGAGTCCGGGCCGCAGGCGGTGACGCTGAAGGCGGTGGCGGCGCGGATCGGCCGCACGCACGCCAACGTGCTGCATCATTTCGGCAGCGCGTACGGGCTGCAACAGGCGCTGATCGCGCGCATGGCGGGGTTCATCACCTCCACCATCCGCGCGGCGGTGCTGCGCCAGCGCGGGGCGCCCGATCCGCATCCGGGCGAGGTGGTGGACCTCGCCTTTGACGCATTCGACGCGGGCGGCGCGGGGGCGCTGGCGAGCTGGATGATCCTGTCGGGCAACGAGGACGCGCTCGACCCGATCCTGACCGCGATCCGCGACCTGGTCGACGAGCTGGCGCCCGATCACCGCGACCCGCAGCCGCTGGAGGACGAGACGCTGACGCTGGTGCTGATGGCGCTGGGCGACGCGCTGTTCGGTGCGCCGCTGACGCGCGCGCTGGGGCTGCCGAGGGAGCGGGCGCGGGTGCTGGCGCGGGCGATGCTGGTGGTGGGGCGGGATGAGGCCTCGTCACCCCGAGCTTGAGCCGGGGTGACGGACGAGGGCAAAACCCGCTAAGCGTTGCCGGTGCATTTTCTCGATCAAGCCAAGATCTTCGTCCGCTCCGGTGCCGGCGGCCCCGGTGCCGTCTCGTTCCGCCGCGAGAAGTTCATCGAATATGGCGGCCCCGACGGCGGCAACGGCGGCAAGGGCGGGGACATCGTGTTCGAGGCGGTGGCGGGCCTCAACACGCTGATCGACTTCCGCTACACGCAGCATTTCCGCGCGGCGCGCGGCTCGGGCGGCTCCGGCTCGAACCGCACGGGCGCGGGTGGCGACGATCTGGTGGTCAAGGTGCCGGTGGGCACGCAGGTGCTGTCGGAGGACAAGGAGGATATCCTGCTCGACTTCACCCGGGTCGGCCAGCGCGAGACGCTGTTTCGCGGCGGCGACGGCGGCCGGGGCAATGCCAGCTACAAGACCTCCACGAACCGCGCGCCGTACCAGCATGGCGAGGGCTGGCCGAACGCGGAAGCCTGGGTGTGGCTCCGGCTCAAGTTGCTCGCGGACGCGGGGCTGGTGGGGCTGCCCAACGCGGGCAAATCGACCTTCATCAACGCGGTCACCAACGCGCAGGCGAAGGTCGGCGCCTATGCCTTCACCACCACGCGCCCGCAGCTCGGCGTCGTGCGCCACCGCCAGCGCGAGTTCGTCGTCGCCGACATCCCCGGCCTGATCGAGGGCGCCGCCGAGGGCGCGGGGATCGGCGACCGATTCCTGGGGCATATCGAGCGCTGCCGCGTGCTGCTCCACTTGGTCGATGCGCAGGACGCGGACGTGGCGGAAAGCTGGCGCGTCGTGCGCGACGAGCTGGCGGCGTACGGCGCGGGGCTGGACGACAAGCCGTACGTGCTCGCGCTCAACAAGATCGACACGCTCGACGACGAGCTGGTGGCGGCGCTGTCGGCGGAGCTGGAGGAGGCGTCGGGCCAGCCGGTGATCCCGCTGTCAGGCGCGAGCGGCACCGGGCTCGACTGGACGCTCGACCGCCTGCTCGACGCGCTCCCGCCCGAGCCGGGCGCGGTGCCGGCGGACGATGAGGGCGAGGACGCGGTGGAGTGGTCGCCGGTTTAGGTATAGACGAACGGCATGCGCACCGATCCCGCCTATCGCAAGATCACCGCCGACGAGTTCCTCAACATGGACTTCGGCAGCGACCGCAAGTTCGAGCTGGCGGATGGCGTGATCGTCGGCATGGTGGGCGGCACGGAGCCGCACGCATGGGTTCAGGGCAACATCTACAACTGGCTCCGCAATCGACTGCGCGGTAGCCGCTGCCGACCTTACAACTCCGACATGGCCGTGCAGGTCGGCGACTCCCAGGTTCGCTTTCCAGACGTCAGCGTCCACTGCGATCAGCCCCCGCGCCTCGACCTGAGGTCCACGACGGCGTTGCCCGATCCCACCGTCGTCATCGAGGTGCTGTCGCCGAGCACTGCCGCGATCGATCAGGGCGAGAAGCTGGCCGAGTACAAGGCCGTGCCCTCCATCCGCACGATCGCCTTCGTCGATCCCGATGCGGAGCTTTGCCGCACCGTCGAGCGGCTGGAGAACGGTTGGCTCGACCACCTGTTCTCCGGCCGAACCGGCATTGTCATCCCCGCGCTCGACCTGACCATCCCGCACGCGGACGTGTTCGCGCGTGACTGACCGGCGCGACGCGGGTGGAGGACGCGGTGGAGTGGTCGTCGGTTTGAGGCTATGGAATGGGGATGGCCGCCAGACCTGATTACCCGCTTACCCTGCTGACCGAGCAGGAGTTCCTGGAGATCACCTTTGGTGATCTGAAGGCGGAGCTGGAGCATGGCGTCATCCGGATGATGGCGGGAGCCAAGGCACGTCATAATAAGGTAGCGCTCAACATCCAGTTCGCACTGATGCGGCGACTTCAGGGAACCGGCTGCACACCGTACGGACCGGATCAGGGCATACGCACGGTGGAACGGACGATCCGCTACCCGGCCGTCGCCGTGCTTTGCGGACATGACGGCTCGAACGACGACGATGTCCGCCTGTTCGATGATCCTCGCGTGTTGTTCGAGATCGCTTCGGCTGGCACGTTTCGGACAGACGTGAGAGAGAAGCTCCTTGAATACAGGGCGTTGACCAGCGTCGATACCATCGTGCTCGTGGATATCGGGACGGAGCGGGTGCGCGTGGTGCAGCGCATCGGGCCGGACGGGTGGAGCGATGTCGGTCATCAGGCAGCGTTCGACATCCCCCTCCCGTCGCTTGGCATCACCCTTCCCCACGCCGAGATCTTCGCGCGCTAGGTGATCTTCCCGCCCGCCACCTGCCCTCGCCTGATCGTCAAGATCGGCTCGGCGCTGCTCGTCGAGCCAGACGGTGGCGTACGGGCGGCGTGGCTGGCGGGGATCGCGGGCGGCGTGGCGGCGCGGCGCGC
>NZ_CAHJWX010000036.1 GCF_903643065.1 Sphingomonas bacterium
GGCGGCGGCGGGGGTGGCGGCGCGCCGTGGGGCGGCGCCAACGCGCCCGGGCTGTGGAAGCTCGGCGTCGCGATCGTCGTGCTGCTGTGGCTGTTGTTCACCACCGTGCACGCGATCGGCCCGCAGCAGCTGGGCGTCGTCACCGATTTCGGCCGCTATGCTGGTACGCTGGAGCCCGGCTATCGGCTGACGCTGCCCGCGCCGATCGCGCAGGTGACGGTGGTGGACGTCAAGTCGAACCGGCTGGAGAACTTTCCCGACGGCGGCGGCGAGAACCTGGTGCTGACGCGCGACCAGAACATCATCGACCTGAGCTATTCCGTCCGCTGGACGGTGCAGAGCCCGCAGATGTACGTGTTCCAGATCGCCAAGCCGCGCGACACGGTACGCGCGTCGGCGGAAAGCGCGATGCGCGAGGTGATCGCCAACGTCACGCTCGACGAGGCGCTGACCAATGGCCGCGCGCTGATCGAGGCGCAGGTGCAGCGGCGCATGCAGGAGATCCTCGACGGCTATCGCGCCGGCGTTCATGTCCAGGGCGTCGCGCTCAAGCAGGTCGGGCCGCCGTCCGCCGTCAACGCCGCGTTCAAGGACGTCACGGCCGCGCAGCAGGACGCGCAGGGCCTGCGCAACCAGGCCCAATCCTACGCGCACCAGAAGACGCTGGCCGCCGAGGGTCAGGCGGCCGAGTTCGACCGCATCTACGACCAGTACAAGCTGGCGCCCGACGTGACGCGCAAGCGGCTTTATTACGAGACGATGGAGGCGGTGCTCGCCAAGTCGGACAAGACGGTGGTGGAGGCGCCGGGCGTGACGCCCTACCTGCCGCTCGATCGGATGCGCCGCGCGCCCGATGCCGATGCGTCCGTCACGGCGACCGCGCCCGCGACGGGAGGGCAGCAGTGAACGCGTCGCTCAAGCAGCCGCTGATCTGGGTGGCGATCGCCATCGCCGCGCTGATCCTGATCACCAAGACGGTGGCGATCGTGCCCGAATGGGACCAGGCGGTGATCCTGCGGCTGGAGAACCCGGTCGCGACCGTCAACGAATGGCATGCGGGCGAGGTGTTCGGCCGCACGGGCGCCGGGCTGATCGTCCGCATCCCGTTCGTCGACCGGCTGGTCTGGGTCAACAAGCGCATCCTGGACGTCGACAACGACAACCAGCAGGTGCTCTCGCGCGACCAGCTGCCGTTGCAGGTCGACGCGTTCGCGCGCTTCCGCATCGTCGATCCGCTCAAGGCGGTGACCGCGACCGGCTCGACCGGCTCGACCGAGACGGAGGTGAGCGCGGCGCTCCAGCCGTTGCTCGGCAGCTCGATCCGCGCGGAGCTGGGCAACCAGGATTTCGCGACCTTGCTCACGCCCGAGCGCGATCAGGTGATGATCGGCATCCGCACCCGGCTGCAGGTGCTGGCGCGGCAATATGGCGTCCAGATCGTCGACGTGCGGATCAAGCATGCCGACCTGCCCGCCGGCAGCCCGCTCGACAGCGCGCTCGCCCGGATGCGCACTGCGCGTCAGCAGCAGGCGATCACCATCCGCGCGCAAGGGCAGAAGGACGCGCAGATCACGCGCGCGCAGGCGGACGCCGACGCGGCGCGCATCTATGCCGCCAGCTTCAGCAAGGACCCCGATTTCTACGATTTCTACCGCGCGATGCAGTCCTACCGCTACTCGCTGGGCGGCGGCGCGGCGGCGGCACAGGGGCAGGGCGCGACCTCGATCATCCTGTCGCCCAACAACGCCTATCTGCGGCAGTTCGAGGGACGGGGCAAATAAGCGGCGCGCCGCTCTCTGCGGGAGCGGCGAGCGGCTGCGGCCAACATGCATCACTGCCGTGGAAAAACGCCGCACAGGAGCCAACACGGGTTGCGTCCATGCCGCGTCGCGGCAACATGACGGTTCCGTTATTGCGGGAGGGCCATTCCATGCGTCGTCATGCGCTTTCTGTCTTGTTCGCGGCCTCGTCGCTGGTCGCTTCTCCGGTTCTCGCGGCCGCGAACCCGGCGGCGTCGCTATCGGTCGCCCGTGCGGCGCGCGCCGGTTCGCCCGCCGGCAGGAGCAACGCGCTGGTCGGTGGCGGCACCTATGCGCTGATCGGTTTCCTGGTCTTCGTCGGCGCCGTCGTCGGTATCGTGGAAGCGACCGACGACAAGCCATCGTCGCGCTAAGCCGCGATCAAGACGAGGGTTAGCGCCATCCCGGCGACACACCGCCGGGATGGCGCACGTCATCGGAAGCAGCGCACCTCGCGGGAATGACGCTCGGCTTGGTCGAGCCGTCGGCCAATTCAGCCCGCCAAACCGACCCATCGTAACCGCGCAGCCGCCGCGACCGGTGGTCAACGCGCCAGCCAGGCCGTGACGACAACCTGTGCCCGCCGGTCTCGGCGATCTCGTGGCCGATCCCGGCACGATCGCCAGCCGCGCATCGGGCCGGACGGCGGCGAGCAGGCGGCTGCTGGCCACCGGCACCGTCGCGTCGTCGATGGCGTGGCCAGCCCGCCGCGCCGGTGCAAGACCGGCCGGCGCGGCCGCTTGCGCTGGCGTGGGGCCGATGCTAGTCGCCCAGCCAGCCCGCCGGTGAGCGCGTTTCTCGCGCGCCCGGTCCTTGGGCGAACCATTTGGGCCAGGTAAGGACAAGGCATCCGTGGAGGCATCCAGCGGCAATATCGGCGGCGGGTTGCAGGCGAGCCTGGGCGGGCGCTACGCGATCGCGCTGTTCGAGCTGGCCGAGCAGGGCAAGTCGATCGCGGCGGTCGAGGCGAGCCTTGCCGCCGTGCGCGACGCGCTCGACCAGTCGGCTGAGTTCCGCGCGCTGACGGCGAGCCCGCTGGTCGCGCGCGGGCAGGCGGTCAAGGCGGTGCTCGCCACCGCCGACAGCCTGGGCGTCGATGCCACCACGCGCAGCTTCCTGGGCGTGCTCGCCGAGAACCGCCGGCTGGGCGCGCTGCCCGAGATCAGCCGCGCGTTCCGCCAGCTGGCCGCGCGTCATCGCGGCGAGGCGACCGCGTCGGTCACCAGCGCCCATCCGCTCGACGAGGAACAGGTCCGCGAGCTTCGGCAACAGCTGCGCCTGCGGCTGGGCCGCGAGGTCAGCGTCGATCTGTCGGTCGATCCCGCGCTGCTCGGCGGGCTGGTGGTCCGCATCGGCTCGCAGATGATCGACTCCTCCATCCGTACCCGATTGAACGCGCTCGGCAGCGCAATGAAAGGCTGACGGCTCGCGCCGTCACAGGAAAGGCTAAGCAATGGACATCCGCGCGGCGGAAATCTCCAAGGTCATCAAGGACCAGATCGCCAGTTTCGGCACCGAGGCGCAGGTCAGCGAGACCGGCCAGGTGCTCAGCGTCGGCGACGGCATCGCGCGCATCTATGGGCTCGACAATGTCCAGGCGGGTGAGATGGTCGCCTTTGCCAACGGCGTGCAGGGCATGGCGCTCAACCTGGAGGCCGACAATGTCGGCGTCGTGATCTTCGGCTCCGACGCCGAGATCCGCGAGGGCGACACGGTCAAGCGCACCGGCACCATCGTCGACGTGCCGGTCGGCAAGGGCCTGCTCGGCCGGGTCGTCGATGGCTTGGGCAACCCGATCGACGGCAAGGGGCCGATCGTCGCGGAGAAGCGCAGCCGCGTCGAGGTCAAGGCGCCCGGCATCATCCCGCGCCAGTCGGTGAGCGAGCCGATGCAGTCGGGCCTCAAGGCGATCGACGCGCTCGTCCCCGTCGGGCGCGGCCAGCGCGAGCTGATCATCGGCGATCGCCAGACCGGCAAGTCGGCCGTCGCGGTCGACGCCTTCATCAACCAGAAGGGCGTCAACGCCGGCGACGACGAGAAGAAGAAGCTGTATTGCGTCTATGTCGCGGTCGGCCAGAAGCGCTCCACCGTGGCGCAGCTGGTCCGCACGCTGACCGAGCAGGGCGCGATGGATTACTCCATCGTGGTCGCCGCCACCGCGTCCGACCCCGCGCCGCTCCAGTTCCTGGCGCCCTATACCGGCTGCGCGATGGGCGAATATTTCCGCGACAACGGCATGCACGCGCTGATCGTCTATGACGACCTGTCGAAGCAGGCGGTCGCCTATCGCCAGATGTCGCTGCTGCTGCGCCGTCCGCCGGGGCGCGAGGCGTATCCGGGCGACGTGTTCTATCTCCACTCGCGCCTGCTGGAGCGCGCCGCCAAGATGAACGACAGCGAGGGCGGCGGCTCGCTCACCGCGCTGCCGATCATCGAGACGCAGGCGGGCGACGTGTCTGCCTATATTCCGACCAACGTCATCTCGATCACCGACGGCCAGATCTTCCTGGAGACCGACCTGTTCTTCGCCGGCATCCGCCCGGCGATCAACGTCGGCCTGTCGGTGTCGCGCGTCGGCTCGGCCGCGCAGACCAAGGCGATGAAGAAGGTGTCGGGCTCGATCAAGCTGGAGCTGGCGCAATATCGCGAGATGGCGGCGTTCGCGCAGTTCGGCAGCGATCTCGACGCCTCGACGCAGCGCCTGCTCGCGCGCGGCGCCCGGCTGACCGAGCTGCTCAAGCAGCCGCAGTTCAGCCCGCTGCCGTTCGAGGAGCAGACCGCGTCGATCTTCGCCGGCACCGGCGGCTATCTGGACAAGGTGCCGGTGGAGGCGGTGACCCGCTACGAGGCGGCGATGCTGGCGGACCTGCGCGCCAATCACGCCGAGCTGCTGGGCACGATCCGCGACACGCGCGATCTGGGCGATGACGCCAAGGCCAAGCTCAAGGGCGCGCTCGACGCGTTCGGCAAGACGTTCGCGTAGGTTGATGGTGGGTGACAGCGCCTCCGGGCGCTGCGTCACCCTGAACTTGTTTCAGGGTCCATGCGCGACGGCAGTCCGCGCGCCGACCCTGATGGTACGCATGGATGCTGAAACGAGTTCAGCATGACGAGGTAGGCAGGACGGCGACCGGCAGATGGCATCCCTCAAGGCCCTCAAGATCCGCATCGGCTCGGTGAAGTCGACGCAGAAGATCACCAAGGCGATGAAGATGGTCGCCGCCGCGAAGCTGCGCCGCGCGCAGGACGCGGCGGTGGCGGGGCGGCCCTATGCCGAGCGGCTGGGCGCGGTGCTCCAGTCGCTGGCGAGCCGGGTGACGGTCAGCGAGTCGTCGCCGCGGCTGCTGGCGGGGACGGGCCGCGATCAGGTCCAGCTGCTCGTCGTCGCCACGTCGGAGCGCGGGCTGGCGGGCGCGTTCAACACCAACATCGTCCGCGCGGCGCGCCGGACCGCGCAGACGCTGGAAGCGCAGGGCAAGACCGTGCGCTTCTACCTCGCCGGCAAGAAGGGCCGCGTGCTGCGCCGCTTCTACCCCGACGCGATCCTGCACGACGCCGACCTTTCCGCGATCAAGACCCCCGGCTTCGACGACGCCCGCGCGATCGCCGACGATCTGGTCCGCCGTTACGACGCCGGCGAGTTCGACGTCGCACACCTGTTCTATGCCAGGTTCGTGTCGGCGCTGGTGCAGGAGCCGACGCAGGTGCAGCTTATCCCCGTCGAATCCGCGGCACCTTCGCCAACATCGGCGTCGGCAACGTCGCAGTCGGGCGCCGACGCCGCCGTCGAGTACGAGCCCGATGAGGAAGCGATCCTGACCGATCTCCTCCCCCGCAACCTCGCCGTCCAACTCTTCCGCGCGATGCAGGAGAACCAGGCGAGCTTCTTCGGCGCGCAGATGAACGCGATGGACAACGCCACCCGCAACGCCGGCGACATGATCAAGCGCCTCTCCATCCAGTATAACCGCACCCGCCAGGCCGCGATCACCACCGAACTGGTGGAGATCATCTCGGGAGCGGAGGCGTTGTAGAGCGATGCCGACCGTCGTCATGGTCGATGGCGTGCGCATCGTCATCTACCCTGACGATCACGCGCCGCCTCACTTCCACGCATGGAAGGATGGGCGCGAAGCCAAGTTTGCTATAGAGACGGGAGAACTGATTGGCGGCGCCCTTGATCGCCGATCGTTACGAAAGGTGCAGCAATGGAGCGCATTGAATGGCGATCTGTTGATGATGGTCTGGGAGGCGACGAGGACTGGATCGACGGAGACGACGACATCGTAACGGTTGGCCCTCCGCTACCGCATGTGCGGCACGTCGAGGCGACCGCGCCACTGACGTTGTTCGTGCGTTATGATGACGGTGTCGAAGGTGAGGTAAGGTTCGCACGGACTGCCTTGCATGGGGTCTTCGCCAAACTGGCAGACGATGATTATTTCAAGCAGGTCGGCATCGCCCATGGGGCGGTGAGTTGGCCGAACGAAGACCCTGATATGGCGCCAGATGCCATGCACACCGAGATCGTCGCCGGAAACGGCTTTTGGACAGTGAATTGAGGACTAACATGGCCACCGTAGCCGATGATATCCGCCCGACCCAATCGACGGGCCAGACCAACAATACCGGCCGCATCGCGCAGGTGATCGGCGCGGTGGTCGACGTGCATTTCGACGGCAACTTGCCGGCCATCCTGTCGGCGCTGGAGACCGACAATAACGGCACGCGCCTGGTGCTGGAGGTCGCACAGCATCTGGGCGAGAGCACGGTGCGCACGATCGCGATGGACGCGACCGAGGGGCTGACGCGCGGCCAGACCGTGCGCGACACCGGCGCGCAGATCACCGTCCCCGTCGGTCCCGCGACGCTGGGGCGCATCCTCAACGTCATCGGCGAGCCGATCGACGAGCGCGGTCCTGTCGACCAGACGCATCGTTCGCCGATCCACGCGCAGGCGCCGGCGTTCGTCGACCAGTCGACCGAGAGCGCGATCCTGGTCACGGGCATCAAGGTGATCGACCTGCTCGCGCCCTATGCGCGCGGCGGCAAGATCGGCCTGTTCGGCGGCGCCGGCGTCGGCAAGACGGTGCTGATCCAGGAGCTGATCAACAACATCGCCAAAGGCCATGGCGGCGTGTCCGTGTTCGCCGGCGTCGGCGAGCGGACGCGCGAGGGCAACGACCTGTATCACGAGTTCCTCGACGCCGGCGTCATCGCCAAGGACGCGGACGGCAACGCCACGTCGGAGGGCTCTAAGGTGGCGCTGGTGTTCGGCCAGATGAACGAGCCGCCGGGCGCGCGCGCACGCGTCGCGCTGTCCGGCCTGACCATCGCCGAATATTTCCGCGACGTCGAAGGCCAGGACGTGCTGTTCTTCGTCGACAATATCTTCCGCTTCACCCAGGCCGGTGCCGAGGTGTCCGCGCTGCTTGGGCGCATCCCGTCGGCGGTGGGTTACCAGCCGACGCTGTCGACCGACATGGGCGCGCTGCAGGAGCGGATCACGTCGACCAACAAGGGCTCGATCACCAGCGTGCAGGCGATCTATGTTCCCGCCGACGACCTCACCGATCCGGCGCCCGCGACCTCGTTCGCGCACCTCGACGCGACGACGACGCTGAGCCGCGCGATCTCCGAACTGGGCATCTACCCAGCCGTCGATCCGCTCGACTCGACCAGCCGCGTGCTGGAGCCGCGAACGGTCGGCCAGGAGCATTACGAGACAGCGCGCGCGGTCCAGTCGATCTTGCAGCGCTACAAGTCGCTCCAGGACATCATCGCGATCCTGGGCATGGACGAGCTGTCGGAGGAGGACAAGCTGACGGTTCAGCGCGCCCGCAAGATCCAGAAGTTCCTGTCGCAGCCCTTCTTCGTCGCCCAGGTCTTCACCGGGATCGAGGGCAAGTTCGTGCAGATCGAGGACACGGTGCGCTCGTTCAAGGCAGTGGTGGCGGGCGAGTATGACCATTTGCCCGAGAGTGCCTTCTACATGGTCGGCGGCATCGACGAGGCGGTCGCCAAGGCCGAGAAGATGGCGCAGGAGGCGTGACGCCCGCGTGGCGATCGGTTAGGATGTTCGGGTGAACATCGACACCCTCTCGATCGCCCGCGACCTGAAGGCGACGGAATTGCCGGTCGAGCAGGCGGAGGCGATCGCCGCTGCGATCGGCCGTTCCGTAACGGAAGGTGCCGCCTCGAAGCTCGACCTTGAGGCTGTTCGGCTGTCGTTGAAGAGCGAGATCGATCTGTCGCGTCAGGAGACCCGTACCGAGGTCGAGAAGCTGCGAGCCGACCTTGAGAAGCTGCGTAGCAGCCTGATCACGACGGTCATCGGGTCTCAGATCGCCATCGCCGGCGTGGTTCTCGCTATCATCAAGCTGTAGGTCCCATGCTCCACTTCGAACTCGTCACTCCCGAGCGCCTCGTCCGCAGCGAGGACGTGTACATGGTTACCGTCCCGGGCACCGAAGGCGACTTCGGCGTGCTGGAGGGGCATGCGCCGTTCATGTCCACAGTGCGCGACGGCGCGCTGTCCGTCTACCGGACCAGCGGCGGCGCGGCGGAGACCGTGACGGTGCGCGGCGGTTTCGCCGAGGTCAGCGACCGAGGCCTGACCGTGCTCGCCGAGCAGGTCGACGCGATTGACTTGGGCGCGGCGCCCCGCCAGAGCCGGCCGGCCGACATCGCCTAGGCGAGGTCACTCCCGCGCGGGAGAGCGCCCCTTCGAGGGGCCACCGAAGGAGCAACCACCCCGGAAACTCTCAGGCACCCGGGACCGCGCAGGGGCCACGGCACTCTGGAAAGCGCTCGTGCGAACGGGCCACCGAAGGGGCAACGCTCTCAGGTTCCAAGCGACAGAGGGGGCGGCGATCAGGCGGGCATCCGGCCGGCTGCGCGCCCCTGCGCCGGAGCCTCGATCGTGAGCGATCTGTCCATCACCGATCCCCAGACGGGACAAGCCGAGATCGTCGCGATCGAGGCCGCGCCCGACGACGGACCCGAGACCGAGCGCCTGCCGCTTGACGCGTGGCACCGCGTGCGCGGTGCGCGCATGGTCGCGTTCGCCGGTTACCACATGCCGATCCAATATGAGGGGATCATGGCCGAGCACGCCTGGTGCCGCGAGCGGGCCGGGTTGTTCGACGTGAGCCACATGGGCCAGCTGCTGCTGTCGGGTGAGGGCGTCGACGCCGCACTGGAGGCGCTGGTGCCCGGCGACATCGCCGGCCTCGCGCTCGGCCGGCAACGCTATTCGCTGTTGCTGAACGAGGGCGGTGGCATCCTCGACGACGTGATGATCAGCCGCTGGCCGGACGGCCTCTACATGGTCGTCAACGGCGCGACCAAGTGGGACGACATCGCCCATCTGCGCGAGCATCTGCCCGACGAGATCACGCTCAACCACCTCGACGAACGTGCGCTGCTGGCGCTGCAGGGGCCGGCGGCGGCGGACGTGCTGCGGCGGCACGCGCCGGGCGTCGACGCGCTCGTCTTCCTGACCGGGGGGCGCTTCACGCTAGCCGGCGCCGACGCCTATGTCAGCCGTTCGGGCTATACCGGCGAGGACGGGTTCGAGATCAGCCTGGACGCGGCGGACGCGGGCCGGATCGCCGACCTGCTGTGCGCCGAGCCGGAGGTCCGGCCGATCGGGCTGGGAGCGCGCGACTCGCTGCGGCTGGAGGCGGGGCTGCCGCTCTACGGCCATGACCTCGACGAGGCGACGACGCCGGTGATGGCCGATCTGGGCTTCGCGCTGGGCCGGCGCCGCCGCGAGGCCGCCGACTTCCCCGGCGCGACCC
>NZ_CAHJWX010000037.1 GCF_903643065.1 Sphingomonas bacterium
GAGCGCGGGCAGGCGGGGATCGGGCACGCCGTCCGGACCGTCGGGCGCCCAATGCACCGCGCGCGGGTCGGGAGCGATGACGATCGCGCGGCGCAGGCGATAGATCGACAGGCGGCGCGCCAGCGCGTCCACCTGCGCGGCCTCCGCGTCGATCAGCACCGCGTCGCCGTCCGCCCACAGGATGAAGTCGAACAGCGCCTTGCCCTGCGGCGTGAGCAGCCCCGCCCAGAGCGGGCGATCGGGGGCGAGCAGGGTCAGGTCGTGGGTGACCAGCCCCTGGAGGAAGCCGCGCACGTCCTCGCCGGTCAGGCGGAGGAGCGCGCGGTCGGTGAGGGTGGTGGCTGGCATCCGCCCAAGGTAAGCGCTCGACCATGGACGCCCAAGCCCTCACCATCCGCCGTCCCGACGACTGGCACCTCCACCTGCGCGACGGCGCGATGCTGCGCGCGGTGGCGCCGGTCACCGCGCGCCGGTTCGGCCGCGCGATCGTGATGCCCAATCTGTCGCCGCCGGTGACGACGCCCGCGCTGGCGGCGGCGTATCGCGACCGCATCCGCGCCGCGCTGCCCGCCGACACCGGGTTCGCGCCGCTGATGACCTGTTACCTCACCGACGCCACCGATCCGGCCGCGCTGGTGCGCGGGCATGCGGACGGCCTATGGGTCGCCGCGAAGCTGTATCCCGCGCATGCCACCACCAACTCCGCGCATGGCGTGTCGAGCGTGGCGGCGATCCGCCCGGTGCTGGCGGCGATGGAGCGCGCGGGCATGGTGCTGTGCGTCCATGGCGAGGTGACCGATCCGGCGATCGACATCTTCGACCGCGAGGCGGTGTTCGTCGAGCGCGTGCTCCAGCCGCTGATCGCCGACTTCCCGGGGCTGCGGATCGTGCTGGAGCATATCACCACCGCGCAGGCGGCGGCGTTCGTGGCGGACGGCCCGGCGACGCTCGCGGCGACGATCACGCCGCAGCACCTGCACCTCAACCGCAACGCGCTGTTCGCCGGGGGGCTGCGCCCGCACGCCTATTGCCTGCCGGTGGTGAAGCGCGAGCACCACCGGCTGGCGGTGCGCGCGGCGGCGGTGTCGGGGTCCGCCAAATTCTTCCTGGGCACCGACTCGGCGCCGCACGCGGTGGCGGCGAAGGAGAGCGGCTGCGGCTGCGCGGGCATCTTCAACGCGCCGTTCGCGCTGGAAAGCTATCTGGCGGTGTTCGAGGAGGAGGGCGCGCTCGACCGGTTCGAGGGCTTCGCGAGCGAGCATGGCGCGCGCTTCTATGGGCTGCCGCTCAACGCGGGGACGGTGACGCTGGTCCGCGACGGCGTGGACGTGCCGGCGCGGGTGGCGGGGCTGGTGCCGTTCCACGCCGGCGAGCGGCTGGCGTGGCGGGTGACGAAGTGACCTGATCCACGCGGCTACCGATGAGGGGCCGCCGCCGGGGCCCTTGATCGAGGCGGCGTTCCTCCACGGCGGCGGCGGCGCGATCAGTAGCGCCAGCTGGTCAGGTCCGCTCTCTTGGGCGCGGTGGCGGCGATGCGTGCCATGATCTTGGGGAGGTACATCCAGTTATAGTGAAGCCGTGAATAGGCGTTCGCCAGCGTGTGATCGCCATTCCAGCAATGTTCGGCGCGCTCGCCATAATCCACCTCGCCACCCCAGTCCGGCTTGAGGCTCGCCAGCGTGTCCTGCGCATAATAGACCGCGTCCGTCAGGAAATAGCTGTCGGCCGAGCCGACATAGACATGCAGCTTGCCCGTGAGCTTGGGCGCGAGCGTCCTCCAGTCGCGCTGGACGATATGGGTCAGGTCGAAATGGTCGCGCCAATAGGCGACGACGGCGGGGTCGATCACGCCGGTCTGCTTGTCGAAGATCGGGCGGGGATAGCCGTCCGCCCCTTCCGGGCCGAACACCGCCTGCCAGATGTCGTACTGGCCGCCGGAGCGGCTGTGGTCGCCCAGCACCAGCTCCATGTGGTTCTCGTCGCGCTGGGTGGCGAGCGTCTGGCCCAGATAGTCGCGCATCGCCGGCCGGTCGATCGCCACCGCCTTGCCCTGTTCGGCGAAGGCGTTCCGGTCGGCATACAGGTTGATCGTGGTATAGGCGTGGAAGTCGATCGGGTCCGGGCAGGCGACGAACGCGCCGTTGTACATGTCGGGATAGAAGATCTGGGTGGCCATCGCCTCCCAGCCGCCGGTCGAGCCGCCATAGGTGAAGCGCGCCCAGCCCTGGCCGATGCCGCGGAAGCGGCGCTCGATCTCGGGGATCAGCTCCTTGTTGATGGCGTCGCCATAGGGGCCGAGATTGGCCGAGTTCACCGCGTAGCTGTCGTCGTAATAGGGATTGGCGTGTTCGATCTCGACGGCCAGGAAGCGGGGAAAGCCGGGCGCCGTCCAGCGCCGGTAATTGGCATAGCTTTCCTGCTGCTCGATGCGGTTGTACCCCGCGAGGTGGAAGCGCTCCGAATAGTCGGGCTTCAGCTTCTCGTCGGGCGGGGTCTCGCGCCACGCGGAGATGCCCTCGGCGGGGAAGTGGCCGTGATTGACCATCAGCGGGTAGCGCGCCTGCGGGTGCTCGGCGAACCCGGCCGGCAGCAGCACATAGGCGCCGAGATAGGTCGGCCTGCCCCAGAAGCGGGTCAGGAGCGCGCTCTGGATCCGCACATGCCGGACGAACGCGGTGTCGGGGATCGGCTTGATGGGCGCGATCACCTGATCCAGCGTCAGCGCGATTGCCGGAGCACCCGGGCCGAGATGGACGCGGACCGGGCGGGAATAAGGATTGCCCGGCTTCTGGTTCCAATGCTGCCCTTCGCCCATGTCGGGCGGCAGCTTCACTACCGAACCGTCGGCGCGGTGATAGGTCTCGTAGCGGTTGAACACCGCCTGCACGGTATAGTCGCCGGCCGGCAGCGCGGAGAGCGGCACCGGCCAGCCATCGGCGGTGGTCAGCGCGACGCGCGTGCCCGGCGGCGCGGCGGTCACCGTCTGCCCGAACAGATAGGGCGTGCGGAGCGGCGCCTCCAGCTGCACCTGCAGGCGCGGCTCCGGATCCGGCTGCGGCGACACGATCAGGATCACGCGTCCGTCGAGCGGCGCGGCGCCCGCCGAGGGCAACGTGACCGACACATCGGAGGCGGCCGCGGCGCTTGCCGTCAGGAACGCCACCAGCAGCCCGAGCCCATGACGTGTCTTCATGCCTGCCTCCCACCGAGCCTGACGCGGCGCGGCATCATTGATCGGCAAGCGACGTCCGGTGTCAAGGACCCGGGCAGGGCGCAACTTATCGTGCAATTTGCATGGGGCGCGGAAATTTTTGTGCATTGCGGCAAGGGAACCGGGCAACTTAGCCTCTGTGCTCGACGTGGAAAACGCCACGCGCCGCGAAAGGGAACAGCCATGCGCTTTGGGACATTGCAGCGTCGCCTGGTCACCACGACCATGCTCGCCGGGGCCATCGCGCTGTCCGGCACGGCGCAGGCACAGGATCAGACGCCCGCGCAGCCGGCCGCCGCGGACCAGGCGACCGCCCCGTCGGGCGAGCAGACCCAGGCGTCGGCCGGTCCCCCCGCGACGACCAGCTCCGGCGACGTCGTGGTGACCGGATCGCTGATCCGCAATCCCGCGCTGGTCGCCACGGCGCCGGTCCAGGTGCTGGGCCAGGAGGAAGTGCAGTTGCGGCAGAGCAACACCGCCGAGGAAATCCTGCGCGACCTGCCGGGCGCGGTGGCCGATATCGGCTCGGCGGTGAACAACGGCAACACCGGCTTCGCCAACGTCAACCTGCGCGGCCTGGGCTCCAACCGCAACCTGGTGCTGCTGGACGGCAACCGGATCGCGCCCGCCGATCTAGTGGGCGTCGTCGACCTCAACGACATCCCGCTCGCGCTGATCCAGCGCACGGAAGTGCTGACCGGCGGCGCCTCCACCACCTATGGCGCGGACGCGATCTCGGGCGTGGTCAACTTCATCACGCGCAGCGACTTCACGGGCGTCGAGGCCAGCGCCTCCAACCAGATCACGCAACGCGGCGACGGCCCGTATTTCCGCGCCGACCTGACGGTGGGCGGCAAGATCAACGACGGGCGCGGCAACGCCGTCGTGTCGATCGGCTATCAGCATTCCGATCCGATCTACCAGGGCGCACGCGACTTCAGCGGCTATGCGGTCGACAGCTATGACGGCACCGGCACGGGCTCGGGGACGACGACGCCGACCCGCTTCCTGGGCATCCCCGGCATCGGCACGCGGCAGATCAATCCGGCGACGGGCTCGCTGGTGACGAGCTATTCCTTCCCCGGCGCGACGCGCTTCAACTACAATCCGTACAATCTCTTCCAGGTCCCGTTCAAGCGCTACAACCTCTACGCCGCCGGCCATTACGACATCACCGACGACATCACGGTGTACACGCGCGGGATGTATGCCAAGAACGAGGTGCAGAGCATCGTCGCGCCGGGCGGCGCGTTCAACCCGCTGCCGGTGGTGATCCCGTTCAGCAACCCGTACTTGCCCGCGCCCGCCCGCACCCAGCTCTGCGGCGCCTATGGGCTTTCCACCGCGCAGTGCAACGCCGCCGCGGTCGCGCTGAGCCCCAGCAACCCGAACTACCGGACCTTCGCGCTCAGCATCGCGCGCCGCGCCGTCGAGCTCGGGCCGCGCGACGACGACTACAAGACCGAGCATTTCGACTACCGGCTGGGCGTGCGCGGCAACATCAGCAGCCACCTCCATTTCGACATTAACGGCAGCTATGGCGAGAGCTCGCAGACGCATATCGAGAGCGGCTATTACATCACCGCCGCGGTGCAGGATGCGCTGCTGGCGACCAACACCACGACCTGCCTCAGCGGCAACACCGCCTGCGTGCCGCTCAACATCTTCGGCGCGGCGGGCACGATCACGCCGGCGATGAACAACTATCTCACCACCAGCACCGACACGTTCATCAACACCTCGCTCGGCCAGGCGCGCGGCGTGCTGTCGGGCGATGTGGGGGTCACCTCGCCGTTCGCGACGGCGCCGATCGATTTCGCGGCGGGCGTCGAGTATCGCAAATACCGCGCGTCGCTCGACGACGACCTGTTGACGCGCAACGGCGGCACCAGCGGCAACACGCCGTTGCAGCCGTTCAGCGGCGGCTATGACGTGGTGGAAGGCTTTGGCGAGCTCACCGCGCCGCTGGTGCAGGACCGGCCCTTCTTCCAGAACCTGGAGCTGAACGGGGGCGTCCGCTATTCGCACTACAACGTCGCCGCGCCGACCTCGCCCAGCTACAACACGACGACCTGGAAGGGCGGCACCTCCTGGCAGCCGATCGCCGCGATCCGGTTCCGCGGCGTCTACCAGCACGCGGTGCGCGCGCCCAACATCAACGAGCTGTTCGCGCCGGCCTTCATCACGGAGACCAGCCTGACGGTCGACCCTTGCGCGGGGGCCGCGCCGACGACCAACGCCAATCTGCGCGCGGTCTGCGTCGCGCAGGGCGCGTCGCCCGCGTCGATCGGGCTGATCGATCAGCCCAGCGCCAGCCAGGTCAACGCCACGCTGGGCGGGAACATCAATCTGACGCCGGAGAAATCGAACAGCTACACGCTGGGCGTGGTGGTCCAGCCCAAGGGCCTGGCGAGCGGCCTGTCGATCACCGCCGATTATTACCACATCAAGATCGCGCATGCGATCAGCCAGCCCGGGCCCAGCGATGTCATCAACGGCTGTTTCGCCAACCTGTCCGCCGCCAGCGCGACCAGCCCCGCCTGCACGGGCATCCGCCGCGATGCCAGCACCGGGCAATTGGTCGGCGACGGAGTCACCGGCCTGCCGTTCACGCTGTCCAACTCGGGCCGTTACCTGACGGACGGCATCGACCTGGGGCTGAGCTACCGGCGCGACCTGGGCTTCGCGCTCCTCAACGCCAGCTTCGAGGGCAATTGGACGCACCGCTCGATCTTCCAGGCGACCCCGCTCAGCCTGGTGCGCAACTGCGTCGGCTTCTACAGCGCCAACTGCCCGTCCATTCAGCCGAAATTCTCGTGGATCCAGCGCACCACGCTGAGCCATGACGGCGTCGACCTGTCGCTGCTGTGGCGCCACATCAATCGCGAGCGGCAGGAGCCCGACGACACCACGGTCAACGGCGTCGCCTTTGCCGGGGTGCTGACCGATCCGCTGCTGACGGCGCTGGTCGGCAAGACGGTCAATTTCGGCCGCATCCCGGCCTTCAACTATCTCGACCTGAGCCTGCGTGCCAGCGTGACCCCGCATTTCGAGTTCACGGTCACGGTGCAGAACCTGCTGGACAAGCAGCCGCCGATCACCGGCAGCGACATCGGCTATTTCGTGTACAACAGCGGCAACACCTATCCCTCGACCTATGACGCGCTGGGCCGGCGCTTCGCGATCGGTGGCCGGCTGAAGTTCTGACGGCCGTCGGCGGGCGTGGGTGGTGCCCACGCCCGCCGATGCTTCAGGGCAGCGCGCGGCCGATCTCGCGCGCGAAGGCTTCGAGCTCGTCGAAATTGTGGAAGCCCAGCGCGCGGCGGCCTTCCTCGATCTCGTAGATCATCGCGCAGAGCTTCTCGTTGAGGCGCACGTCCGCGCCCGCCGTTCGCCCGTATTCGATCAGCTTGCCGTTGGACGCGCGCACCTCGGACGGGCGGTGGCGATAGACGATGTCCCACCAGATGCCTGACCCCTGCTTGCGGAAGACGTGCCCGCCGGGCTTCTGGTCCTTCTTCAGCAGCCAGATCGCGTGCGCGACATTGGCCAGCAGCCGCTGCGTGTCCGCCGCCGTCTCGACGCGGTAATTGGCGGGATCGAAGAAGTCGAACGCCTCCACCGTGATCCCGTTGGCGTCGGCGATGCCGAGTGCCTCGCGCACCACCGCGCCGGCGGTGCGGGCGTAGCGTTCCTGGCCCAGCGTGTCGCCGATCCGCGCGTCGGCGAGCGCGGAGAAGACCACCTGCGCCGAATACACCTCCTTGGCCCAGATCTGGCCCCAGATGTTGGCGGACAGCTGCACGGGGGTGAGTGCCTCCAGCATGGCCGCGAGCGCGCGCAGCCGCGGCGTGATCCGCCCGTCCATCTCGCCGAGCTGGATCGGCCCCTCGTGCACGAACTCCAGGTGACCGGGATCGACCAACGCGCCGCCGTAGTTCGGGATGCAGCCGATCACCCGCTCGCGGCCGCCCAGGCCCAGTTCCTCCAGCACGCCCGCGATGATGGGTTCGTTGAAGCCGTTCTGGTAGGACACGATGAAACCGTCGGGGCCGAGCAGTGGCGCGACGAGGCGCGCGGCCGCTTCCGCGTGCTGCGACTTGGTGGCGATCAGCACCGCCTCCAGCGGTCCCGCCAGGCGATCCGGGGTGGTGGCGCGCACGGCGAAGCGCTGTTCGCCCCGGATGCCGTCGACGAACAGGCCGTCGGCGTCGAGTGCCGCGACATGCTCCGCCCAGCGATCGACCAGCAGCACGTCATGCCCGGCGCGCGCCATCCAGCCGCCGGCCAGGCCGCCCATCGCCCCCGCCCCGACGATCGTGACCTTCACGCGGCCGCCGCGACCGGCAGGCCGAACATCGCCTGGTGATGGCGGAAGCTCTTGAACTCCAGCACGTTGCCGGACGGGTCGGCGACGAAGAACGTCCCCTGTTCGGCCGGTTCGTTGCGGAAGCGGACGTGCGGGGCGATCACGAAGCGGGCGCCCGCCTGTTCCAGCCGCGCCCCCACCCGTTCCCATTCCGGCCAGTCGAGCACCGCGCCGAAATGCGCCAGCGGCACCTCTTCGTCATCGACCCGCGTCATCAGCACCTCGCCGGGCGGCGGCCCGACATGGGCGGAGATCTGGTGGCCGAAGAAGTCGAAATCGATCCAGTTGACGGCCTCGCGCCCCTGCCCGCAGCCCAGCCGGTCCACGTAGAAGGAGCGGGTCGACTCGATGTCGTCGACGCGGAAGGCGAGGTGGAAGGGCGGCATGGGTTCCTCTCTTTCGACGCGCCGTAAGCTGCTTGCGCCACCCCTGTAACGTCCATAAAAGTTCCGGGCATATGACAGGACCGCATCCTTGACGCGGCGGCGGCTGCTGCCGTCCCTGACCGCGATCCGCACCTTCGAGGCGGTCGCCCGCGTCATGAGCTTCACCGAAGCCGCCGCCGAACTCAACGTGACGCAGAGCGCCGCCAGCCGCCAGGTGCGCGCGCTGGAACAGTTCATCGGCGTCGCGGTGTTCGCGCGCGGCAAGCGCGGCCTGACGCTGACCGACGAGGGCGCCGCCTATGCCGCCGCCGCCAAGGCCGCGCTGGACGCGATGGAGCTGGCGACGCTGCAGGTGATGGCGAACGAGCGCGGCGGCGGCGTGCTGACGGTCGGCACGCTGCCCACCTTCGCCACGCGCTGGCTGATCCCGCGCCTGGCGCAATTCGCCGCCGCGCATCCGCGCATCACGGTGAACATCGTGTCAGGCGACGGGCCGGTGTCGTCGGGCATGGGCGAGGACGTGGCGCTGCGCTTCGGCGACGGCGACTGGCCCGAGCACGACGTCTACCGGCTGGGTCTCGCCGAGGTCATGGTGCTGGTCTGCAGCCCGGAGACGGCGGCGACGATCGAGACGCCGCAGCACCTGCGCCAGCACGTGCTGTTGCGGCATTTCACTCGGCCGGGCGCGTGGCCGCAATGGCTGGCCGCGGCGGGACTGCACGATCTGGACCCCGACGGCCCCAGCTTCGAGCATTTCTTCATGGTGATCCAGGCGGCGGTGGCGGGCCTGGGCGTCGCGCTGCTGCCGCGCTTCCTGATCGAGGACGAACTGCGCAGCGGCGCGCTGGTGATGCCGCTCACCGTCAACACCATCTATGACGGCGGCTATTACCTGCTCTGCCAGCGCGGGCGGGCCGCGCTGCCCAAGGTGCGCGCGTTTCGCGACTGGCTGCTCGCCGCGAGCCTGGCGTGACGGGCGCGGATTTCTCCTTCCTTCATGACCTTTTCGCGCCGGGCGATCGGATTGCCACGGCCGGCCGCGCGCGCCAAGGATCGGGCCAGGAGGCGCCGGCATGACGCAGGGTGACGCAGCGATCGGCGAGCAACTCACCGCCGTGACGATGGGGCTGGACCGGTTCGAGCGCGCCGCGCACGCCGGCGACAGCCTGCTCGACGGCGAGGGACTGGTCCCGATCTATCTGGGCGACGCGCTGGTCGAGGCCCGCGATTACCGCGGCTGGGACGCGATCTTCGCCGATCTCGCGGACCTCGCCGCGCAGGCCGACACCGCCGGCGCGGAGGCGCGGGGCGTGTTCCTGCGCGCGATGGTGCACTCGCTGGAGGCGGCCGCGCGGCTCTTTTCGGGGCGGTCGATGGGCTATGCCGACAAGGTGCGCGACCTGGTCGGCGCCCCGGCCGAGCCGGTGCCGGACGCGGAGATCGCCGCGCACACGGACGCGCTCGACGCCGGCCTGGCGCGCGCGGGTTTCGCGCGGGGGAGCCTGCGCGACCGGGGGAGATCG
>NZ_CAHJWX010000038.1 GCF_903643065.1 Sphingomonas bacterium
GGGCGCCGCCCGCCAGCGCCGCGCCGAACAGCCGCTCGCCGACCGACGGCGTCGCCTCGTCGGCCAGGATCGCCCGGCGGCGGTGCGCGAGCCGTTGCGAATATTCGAGCGCGCGAAGCTCTGCCGCCGCGTCGACCAGGATGTTGGAGTCGGTTCCGGTGCCGATCCGGCCGCCGGCGGCGAGGTAGCGCGCCGCCGGGAAGATACCGTCGCCCAGATTGGCTTCCGTCATCGGGCACAGCCCCGCGACCGCGCCGCTCGCCGCCAGCCGGTCGCACTCCGCGTCGGTGAGATGGGTGGCGTGGATCAGGCACCAGCGCGCGTCTGCCGGCTGGGTGTCGAGCAGCCACTCGACGGGCCGCCGCCCGCTCCAGGCAAGGCACGCCTCGACCTCGCGCAGCTGCTCGGCGACGTGGAGGTGGATCGGCCCCGTCGTCATGCCGACAACCGCCGTCAGCTCGTCGGGCGTCACCGCGCGCAGGGAATGTGGCGCGACGCCGAGCACGCCGTCGGCGGGCAGCAGCGCGCCGCTCGCCTCGACCAGCCGGGCGAAGCCGTCGAGGTCGGACAGGAAGCGCCGCTGGCTGGGGAGGGGAGCCGCGCCGCCGAAATCTCCATGCGCGTAGAACACCGGCAGCAGCGTCAGCCCGATCCCGACGATGTCGGCCGCCGCGACGATCGCGGCGGCGGTGGCGGCGGGATCGGCGTAGCACGCGCCGTCCACGTCGTTGTGGAGGTAATGGAACTCGCCGACGCGGGTGTAGCCGGTTTCCAGCATCTCGACATAAGCCTGCGCGGTGATCGCGGCGACGTCCTCAGGGGTCAGTCGGTCGAGGAAGCGGTACATCACTTCGCGCCAGCTCCAGAAGTCGTCGTCGCATGGACCGACTGTAGACCAGGGCGCGACTCGCGACGATGACGGGCCGCACGCTGGGTGTCGTCGAGGACGGCGCCGTGGGGGCGGTGGACGGCCGCATCGGCTATGTCGGCTCGCGCCGCGCCGCGCCGGCGGCGGCCGAGACGATCGACTGCGGCGGTCGCTGGATCACGCCGGGGCTGATCGACTGCCACACTCATCTCGTCTACGCCGGCGACCGCGCGGGCGAGTTCGAGCAACGGCTGGCGGGCGCCTCGTACGAGGAGATCGCGCGCGCTGGCGGCGGTATAGTCTCGACGGTAGAGGCGACGCGCGCGGCGAGCGAGGACGAGCTTGTCGCCACCGCGCTGCCCCGCCTCGACGCGCTGATCGCCGAGGGTGCGACGACGGTCGAGGTCAAGTCCGGCTATGGCCTGACGCTCGCCGACGGACGCCGGATGCTGCGCGCCGCCCGCGCGCTCGGCGCGGTGCGCGACGTGCGGATCGTCACCAGTTTCCTCGGTGCGCACGCGGTGCCGCCCGAATATGCCGGCAATCCCGATGGCTATGTCGACGCCGTCTGCGACGAGATGATCCCGGCGCTCGCCGCCGAGGGCCTGGTCGACGCGGTCGACGCGTTCTGCGAGAACATCGCCTTCTCGCCCGCGCAGACCGCGCGCGTGTTCGCGGCGGCGCGCGCGCACGGCCTGCCGGTGAAGCTGCACGCCGAGCAGCTATCCAACCAGGGCGGCGCGGCGCTGGCGGCGGCGCACGGCGCGCTGTCGGCCGACCATCTCGAATATCTCGACACCGCCGGCATCGTGGCGATGGCGGGCGCCGGCACGGTCGCGACGCTGCTGCCCGGCGCCTGGTACTTCACGCGCGAGACCAGGCTGCCGCCGGTCGCGGCGCTGCGCGCGGCGGGCGTCCCGATCGCGCTGGCCACCGATTGCAATCCCGGCACCTCGCCGATGACCTCGCTGCTGCTGGCGATGAACATGGGCGCGACGCTGTTCCGGCTCACCGTCGACGAATGCTCCGCCGGGGTGACGCGCGAGGCGGCGCGGGCGCTGGGGCTGGCGGGCGAGATCGGCACGCTGGAGGTCGGCAAGTCTTGCGACCTCGCGATCTGGGACGTCGGGTTATTCGCAGCATGCCGGCATGGTGATCGTCGCCGATGGCAGCGACGCGGCGGCGCGGCGCATCGAGCGCGTGTTGTGGAACGATCCCGCGACCGGCGTGATGCGCCATGCCGATGCCGGCTACGACGTCGCGCTGGAGTGCGCCCGCGACCAGGGCCTCGACCTGCCCGCGATCCTGCCGCAACGATAATCAGGCGGCGATCTTGGCCGCTGCCGCCGCCGCCGGCGCCCGATGCGCCGCGACCGCCGCCGCATAGGCGGCGATGGCGGTGTGCTTCACCGGGCCGAACCCGCGCACCATGTCGGCGAGGCCGAGCAGCGCTATCCCCGCGCCGAGCGTATCGGGCGCGAGGTCGCGCAGGACGCCTTCCACCAGCGCCTCGTACCCGGCGATGAGGCGGCGTTCGCTCCGGCGCTCGGCGCCGTAGCCGAAGGGGTCGAGCATCGTGCCGCGCAGCCGCTTCGCGCGCGCCATGACCGCTAGCAGCGGCCGCATCGCCGCCGCGTTGAACGCCCGCTTGCGGGGGCGGCCATTCGGCGCCGTGCCGCCGAGCAGGGGCGGCGCGAGATTGTAGCGGAACCGCGCGCCATCGGCGAAGCGGCGGCGCAGCTCGGCCGCCAGCGCGGGATCGGTCAGCAGCCGCGCGACCTCATACTCGTCCTTGTACGCGAGCAGCTTGGCATAGTTGCGCGCGACCGCCGTCGCGAGCGCCTCGCTGTCCGGGGCGATCGCGCGTTCGGCCGCGCGGACGCGCTCGACCATTGCCCGATAGCGCGCGGCATAGGCGGCGTCCTGATAGGCGGTCAGATGCGCGGCCCGCCGCTCGACCAGCGCGTCGAGGCTTTGGTCGAGCGGCGCGGCCTTGGCCGGCAGCAGGGCGGCGAGCCGCGCGGGATCGACCGTGAAGACCCGGCCCAGCCCGAACGCGGCGAGGTTAAAGACGACGTTGGCGTCGTTCAGCCGTACCGCCCGCTCGATCGCCGCCACAGAAACGGGCAGCAGTCCCTTCTGCGCAGCCAGCCCGACGAGGAACAAGTTGCCGCCAAGGCCATCGCCGAGCAACGCCGCCGCGATCCCGGCCGCGTCCGCGATCGATACCGCCTCCGCCCCGAGCTGTCGCTGCAGCCGCATCGCCAGCAGCCGGCCGTCGATCGCTAGGTCGCGGTTGAACTGGAAGGCGAGGGTCGGGACGACGTCGCTGTCGACCAGCGCCCGCGTCCGACCCGGCGCGGCCGTTGCCATCGCGTCGCCGCTGAGCGCGGCGACGAGGTCAAGGCCGAGCAGCACGTCGGCCTCGCCGCGGCCGAGCTTCTGCGCATGCAGCCGCTCAGGGCCGGCGGCGATGCGGACATGGCTGAACACCGCGCCGTTCTTCTGCGCCAGTCCGGTCATGTCGAACAGCGAGGCGGCGTGACCGTCGAGATGCGCCGCCATGCCGAGGATCGCCGCCACGGTGATCACTCCGGTGCCGCCGATGCCGGCGATCATCATGGCGAAGCCATCGTCCAGCGGCGCGCGCGCGGGCTCGGGCAGGTCGGCGAACAGCGCCGGATCGATCGCAGCGACTGCGGGCTTGCGCGGTTCGGCGCCCTCCACCGTGATGAAGCTCGGGCAGAAGCCGTCGAGGCAGCTATAGTCCTTGTTGCAGCTCGCCTGGTCGATCCGCCGCTTGAGGCCCCAGTCGGTCTCGACGGGCTGGAGGCTCATGCAGGTCGATTGGACCGAGCAGTCGCCGCAGCCCTCGCAGACCGCTTCCGAGATGAACAGCCGCTTGGGTGGGTGGGGGTAGAGCCCGCGTTTGCGGCGGCGGCGCTTCTCGGCAGCGCAGGTCTGCTCGTAGATCAGCACGGTGCAGCCGGGCGTGTCGCGCAGCTCACGCTGGATCGTGTCAAGCCGGTCGCGATCCTCGATCCGCACGTCCGGCGGCAGCGCGGGGTTGCCGCGATGCGCGTCGGGATCGTCGCTGAGCAGCACGATCGTGCCGACGCCCTCGTGGCGCACCTGCTGCGCGATCTCGGCAACGGAGATGGGACCGTCGACCGGCTGGCCACCGGTCATCGCGACCGCGTCGTTGTAGAGGATCTTGTAGGTGATGTTGACCTTGGCGGCGACCGCGGCGCGGATCGCGAGCAGGCCGGAATGATGGTAGGTGCCGTCGCCCATGTTCTGGAACATGTGTCTCGTGCCGGTGAAGGGAGCGAGGCCGATCCAGTTGCCGCCCTCGCCGCCCATGTGCGTCGGGGCGAGCGCCTGTTCGGGCCGGACCAGCGCGGCCATCGTGTGGCAGCCGATCCCGGTCATGCTGAGGCTGCCGTCGGGCACCTTGGTCGAGCGGCTGTGCGGGCAGCCCGAGCAGAAGTAGGGCGCGCGGCGCAGCGGCAGCGGCGGCAGCGCGTCGGCGGCGGGCGCGAGGATCGCCTGGAGGCGCGCGGCAGCCGCCGTCACCTCGGGATCGGCGATGCCGAGGTGCGGGAGGCGCCCGGCGATCGCCAGCGCGATGGCGATGGGTTCCAGCTGGATGGTCTCGGACAGCAGCGGCGCGCCGGCCTCGTCGCGCTTGCCGATCAGCCGCGGCCGCTCGGGTGCGTTGACCAGCAGGCTCGCCGCCTGCGCCTCGACGAAGCTCTTCTTCTCCTCGATCACCAGCAGCGTCGCATGGCCTCGCGCGAACGCGAGCAGCCCCTCGGGCTCCAGCGGCCAGATGCAGCCGACCTTGTAGAGCGACAGGCCGAGCGCCGCCGCGCGCGCATCGTCGAGACCGAGCAGGGCGAGCGCCTGGCGGGTATCGCCATGGCTCTTGCCGGCGGTGACGAGGCCAAGGCGCGGCGTCACCGCGCAGAACGATGTGCGATCGATGCGATTGGCGCGAACGAAACGCTGGATCGCCGGCAGCCGGTGCTCGACGACGATCTGCTCCTCGCGAAGGGGCACGCGCGAGTCGGCGCGGACGTGCAGGCCCTCGGGCGGCAGATCGGGCTGTGGCGGCAGCACGGGCGCGACCCCGTCGAGATCGATGTCGACCGTTAAGGTCTGCTCGGCGATCTCGTTGACGAGCTTCATGCCCACCCACGAACCGCTGTAGCGCGACATCGCATAGCCCAGCAGTCCGTAGTCGATGATCTCGCCGACGTCGGCCGGGTAGAGCGAGGGGATTTGCGCGGCGGCCATCGCCTGCTCGCTCTGATGCGATACCGTGGAGGACTTGCCTGCATGATCGTCGCCGTAGAACAGCAGCACGCCGCCGTTGCGGTGCGCGCCGCCGTAATTGCCGTGCTTGAGCGCGTCGAGCGAGCGGTCGACGCCCGGTCCCTTGCCATACCAGGCGGCGAAGACTCCGTCGAAGCGCGGACCGGGCACCGAACCGAGCTGCTGCGTGCCGCGCACGGCGGTGGCGGCGATATCCTCGTTGATGCCCGGCGCGAACTTGACGCCGGCGGCGGCAAGCCGATCGCCGACCGCCCAGAGCGCGGTGTCGACGTTGCCGAGTGGCGAGCCGCGATAACCGCTGACGTACCCCGCCGTGTTCAGTCCGGCGGCGCGGTCGAGTGCCGCGCGCGCCAATAGCACGCGCGCGATCGCCTGCGCGCCGCTGAGCAGGACGCGGCCGCGCGTGGTCGCCCATTTGTCGTCGAGCGTGACGGCGGTGCCGGCCATGCGACCCTCTCCAGACCTTGTCGCGAGAGCATCAGCGCATGGTCGGCCGAACTCTGTCACCTCCGCGACAATCGGCGTCGAGCAGCCGTTCGATCCCGGCGACGTCGCGGACGAGGATGTTGCCGTATTCGATCGCGATCAGCCCGTCGGCCTCGATCGCCTTCAGCGCCTTGTTGACATGCTGGCGGGAGGCGCCGACCATCATCGCCAGCTCCGCCTGGGACAGGCGCAGCGTCAGCCGCACACCGCCCTCCGCCGCCGCGCCGAACGATCGTGCGGACACCAGGATGCGCGCCAGCACCCGCGCGCGCAGGCTGTCGAGGCTGCTGTCGGCATATTGCGCGGTGGCCGCGCGCAACTGCGCCGAGAGAAGCCGCAGGAGCGCGTCGTCGAAGCCCGGACACGTCCGGCGCAGCGCCTGGAACGCCGTCTTCCCCAGCACGCTCAGCTCGACATCGGTGATCGCCTGCGCGGTCTGCGGACGCGGGCCGCCGTCCACCAGACTGCTGCCGCCGAAGCAGTCGCCCGGCTGGAAGAACAGGAGCACGACCTCGCGCCCGTCGCGGCGCAGGACGGACAGCCGCACCGAGCCACGCTCGATCCGGTACATCTCGGTCCCGGCATCGCCCTGGATGTAGATCGTCTCGCCGGCGACCGCCCGGCGCCGGGTGGTCGCGGCGGCGAACCGCGCGCGCGCCGGCTCGTCCAGCCAGCGCAGCATGTCGAAGCTCAGCGGCGAGACCACGATGCTCGCCGCCGCCCGGTCACCGGACCGGCGCTGCCTCGGTGCGCGACGGCCAGCGCACCATCCGCCACAGGCCGATCGTTACCAGCGGCAGCACATAGATGGCGAGGAAGGTGTAGGACAGCCATTTGAACCCCTGTCCGATCAGCGCCGCTAGCCCGAATTCACCGGCGATGAAGACGCAGAATACCAGCACCGCCACGGTGATCGCGAGCCGGCCGCCGCGCGACAATGCCGCGGCGCGGCGGTCGCCCCAGGCGGCGGCGATGCGCTCGTTGACGGCATGGACACCGCCGGTGCCGCTCTCGAGCAGCGCCGCGAAGATCATCGCCTGGAAGATGGCGCGGAACAGCGGCAGGTCGAGCCGCGCCAGCATATAGTCGGACGGCAGCGTCTGCGCCTGGATGACGGGATAGAAGGCGGTCATGCAGACGAAGAACAGCAGGGCCGGCAGCATCGCGAACGGCCCCGCGAGCAGCCCGGCGACGACCGCGTCGCGCGGTGAGGAGAGGTGCCGCGTCACCGGCAGGATGACGATCGCGCCGATGATGTTGTAGCCCGCATAGGTCAGCCCGCCTGCCGCCCAGCCGCCCGTTGACGCCGACACGGGCGCCGGCGCGGCGAAGGCGGCGGCGACGCGGTCGCCGAACCGGCTGAGCATCAGCACGACGAACAGCGCGTAGGTGCCGTAGAGGAACAAGGTCACCCACTTGAACAACCGCTCGACCCCCTCGTTACCGAGCGCGGCCACGGCTGCGATCGCGAGGACGAGCAGCACCGCGCCGACGGCGACCGGCCAGCCGAACATCGCCTGGCCGATCGCGCCGGCGGCGGCGGCGAACACCGCCAGGATGACGATCATCGCCAGCGCGTAGGCGACCTCGTAGACCGGCCAAAGCGGTCCGAGCAGCCACCCGAAGAAGCGGCGATAGTCACGCGCGTCGGTGCGATAGGCGAACAGGAAGGTCAGCGCGGCGACTCCGCTCCAGACCATGGTGGCGAGCAACATGCCATAGACCCCGCCGCGCGGCCCCGCCGGCATGAAGAAGGTCGCCAGCTCGCGCCCCGTCGCATAGCCGCCGCCGATCACCACCGCCTTGAACGCGAAGCCGGGCAGCAGCAGGCGCTGGAACCAGTCGCTTCCCCGTCGGCGCATCCGTCTCTCCATGCACGGTATCATCGCGACAGATATCCTCTTGTGCAACAAATGTCATATACGGAAAAATGCCGGCGCATGTGTGTCGCCGGATGACAGCCTGGCGCGGCTGCCTGTAGAGAGCCGCCGGGGAGCACTGATGTCGATCTCAACCACCAAGGACCGGTCCCAGGCGAAACCGGGGGCCGTGCTGAAAGCGATCCGGGCACGGCGCGGCTGGACGCTGGCCGACGTCAGCCACCGCACCGGGCTGACCGTGTCGGCGCTGTCCAAGGTCGAGAACGACAAGATCGGGCTCAACTTCGAGAAGCTGGTCCGGCTCTGCGAGGGGCTGGAGATCGATGTTGCGCAGCTGTTCGGCAGCGCGGCGGAGGACCAGCCCGCGCGGGTCGAGGGCGCGATGCGGCGCAGCGTCACCCGCGCCGGAGAAGGCCGTTCGGTCGAGGTGGAGGGCAGCAACTATGTCTATCTCGCCACCGAATTGCTGCACAAGCGGATGATCCCGATCCTGGGCGAGGTCTTCAAGCGCGACATCGCCGAATATGAGGAGCTGCTCCACCACGACGGCGAGGAGTTCGTCTATGTCGTGGAGGGTACGCTGGAGCTGCACACCGCGCTCTACACGCCGGTGCGGTTGGAGAGCGGCGACAGCGTGTATTTCGACAGCGCGATGGGCCACGCCTATGTGTCGGTCGGCGACGGTCCGTGCCGCATCCTGTCGATCAACGCGACCTCGGAGGCGCACGTCGCGCGGGCGATCGAGCAGCGCGCCCCCCGAAAGGCCGGTCCTGCAAGGCCACCGGTCAGGCGCAAGGCGCCGGCGTGATCTGTCGGACCATCGACGAACGCACCTTCCCCACCAAGCCCATGCCGTCATACCGGCCCTGTGCCGGCATCCACCGCGGGATTGTTCTGCCAGTTGACGCTTTCCGCCGACGCTCGGGCCAGAACTGGCGCGGAACCTGGCACAAGGCCGGGATGACGCCGGAACCCGGTGCAACCTCATCAACAACGGGTGCTGTCGCCGGGGGAGGCGCAAGGCATGGGGCTGGGTAGGTGTCGGCTCGGCCTAACGCCGCAGCGATCGCTCGAAGAACGCCACCGTCGCCGCGTCCGCGCGTACCCAGCTCGCATGGCGGGCGAAGCCGTGGGTCTCGTCGGGCAGCACCAACGTCTCGACCGGCGCGCCGGTGCGGGTCAGGCGTGTGGCGAGGTCGATGGTCTGGCTGAAGCGCACGTTGCGGTCGTCGTCGCCCTGGATCAGCAGCACCGGCGAGCGCCAGCCCGCCACCGCCGCCACCGGCGACGACTGAAAGGCGGTCTTCATGCCCATGTCGCGATCGCCCTGCTCGAAGCGGGGCGCCGGCCCGCCCTGCTCGGCAAGGTAGAGTGACCAGTCGTGGACGCCCTGGAAGTCGACCCCCGCCTTGAACGTGTCGGAGTTGCGCGCCAGCGCCAGCGCGGTCAGGTAGCCGCCATAGGAGCCGCCCCAGATGCCGATCCGTGCGCCGTCGACGCTCGCCAGCGATTGCAGGTAGCGCGCGCCGGCGAGCACATCCTGGTATTCGGCAGCGCCATCCGCGCCGGCATGGCCGGGCTGCTCGAAAGCGCGGCCCTGACCGATGCCGAGCCGGTAGTTGACCGACAGCACCACGAAGCCGCGGCTCGCCAGATACTGGTTCACCGCATAGGCGTTGGCGTAATAGTCGCGATAGTGCCAGCCGAGCAGCATCTGCCGCTCCGGGCCGCCATGGACGAAGACGATGGCCGGCTTGCGCGCCGCGCCGCCGGGGGCCGCGAACAGCTGTCCCCGGATCGCGGTGCCGTCGGGGGCGGTGAAGCCGACCGGCCGGGGCGTGACGAACTCTGCGGACGGGTAGGGCAGGGTGGCGCCGAGCGGTCGGGGCTCGCCGCG
>NZ_CAHJWX010000039.1 GCF_903643065.1 Sphingomonas bacterium
CCGCCAGCGCCGCCGCGCTGGGCTATGCGTTCGACCGCCACGGCGCGCGCAACGAGCTGCAGGCGGCGACCTTTCGGCTGCGCGAACCCCGGCGCGTGCGACTGCTGTGCGCGGCGTCCGGCGCGCTGGCGGTAGAGGTGGCGCCGTTGCCCGCGACGCCCGCGCGAATGACGGTCGCGGTGGTGCCGCTGCCGGTGGCGCCGCAAGACTATCGGCTGCGCCACAAGACCAGCGATCGCGGCTTCTATGACGACGCGCGGGGCGCGGCGGGAACGGACGAAGTGGTGTTCGCGCGCGCCGACGGCTGGCTGACGGAGGGCAGCTTCACCTCCCTGTTCGTCGAGCGCGACGGGCGGCTGGTGACGCCGCCGCTGGCGCGCGGGCTGCTGCCCAGCGTGCTGCGCGCCGAGCTAATCGAGACGGGACGCGCGGTCGAGGGCGATTGCACGCGCGACGATCTGGCGGGTGGCTGCTGGATCGGCAACGCGCTGCGCGGCCTGATCCGCGCGGAGGTCGCGGTTGCGGACGGTGGCGCGGGGCCCCTATAGCGCGCGCTCCCCTACGAAAGGCTGCCGATGTCGCCCTCCGCCGCGCTCGCCCGCATCAGCCCGTCGCCGACGCTCGCGGTGACGCAGCGTGTCGCCGAGCTCAAGCGCGCCGGCGTCGACGTGATCGGGCTGGGCGCGGGCGAGCCCGACTTCGACACGCCCGAGCACGTCAGGGAAGCGGGCATCCGCGCGATCCGCGACGGGCAGACCCGCTACACCGACGTCGACGGCACCCCCGCGCTGAAGGACGCGGTGATCGCCAAGTTCGCGCGCGACAACGCGCTGACCTTCGGCCGCGACCAGGTCACCGTCAATGTCGGCGGCAAGCAGACGCTGTTCAACGCGATCGTCGCCACCGTCAATCCGGGCGACGAGGTGGTGATCCCGGCGCCCTATTGGGTCAGCTATCCCGACGTGGTGCAGTTCGCGGGCGGCGTGCCGGTGACGGTGGCGACGGCGCCGCAGGACGGCTACAAGCTGTCGCCCGAAGCACTCGACGCGGCGATCACGCCACGGACCAAATGGGTGATCCTCAACTCGCCGTCGAACCCGACGGGCGGGGCGTACACCGCCGACGAGCTGCGCGCGCTGGGCGCGGTGCTGGCCCGGCACCCGCACGTCTGGGCGTTCGCCGACGACATGTACGAGCATATCGTCTATGACGGCTTCCGCTTCGCCACGATCGCGCAGGTCTGCCCCGAACTGGCCGACCGGACGCTGACGGTGAACGGCTGTTCCAAGGCCTATGCGATGACGGGCTGGCGGATCGGCTTCGCGGGCGGGCCCGCCTGGCTGATCAAGGCGATGGCGAAGCTCCAGTCGCAATCGACCAGCAACCCGTGCTCGATCGCGCAGGCGGCGGCGGTGGCGGCGTTGACCGGGCCGCAGGAGTTCCTGCGCGAGCGCGCGGACGTGTTCCAGGGGCGGCGCGACCTGGTCGTGTCGATGCTGGGCCAGGCGAGCGGGCTGACCTGTCCCCGGCCCGACGGCGCCTTTTACGTTTATCCGTCCTTCGCCGCGCTGATCGGCAAGCGCACGCCCGGCGGCGCGGTGATCGACGGCGACGAGGCGTTCGTCACCTATCTGCTCGACGAGGCGCGGGTGGCGGCGGTGCACGGCACGGCCTTCGGGCTCTCGCCGGCGATGCGGATCAGCTACGCCACCTCCGACGCGCTGCTGCGCGAAGCCTGCGCGCGCATCCAGACGGCGTGCGCGGCGCTGCGCTGAGCACGACGGGAAACGATCCGTTTCGCGAACGGCCTCTGAACAAGCGGGCCAGCGAGCATTAATTTAGGTTCGGTTACGAAGCCGATGACGAATCGATTTCGCAACCAAAGTTAGGGCGGGCGGTTGTCCCGCTAATCGAACCAAAGGTGATGGTCATGGCGACCCTGTTGAAGTCAAGCCTGTTATGGCAGTTCGTGGCCGGGTTCGCGCTGGGCGCGGCCGGTCTGGTGGCGTTGCATCCCAGCGAGGCGCGCGCGGCCGTGCACGCGCCGATCGCAACGGTGGCGCGTTGAAGCGTGTCCTGATCGCCGGTGCGCTGGCGGCGGTGGGCGCGGGGGCGCTGACCGGAGCGCGCGCGGAAAAGGCGGTGCCCCTGCCGGCCGCGAAGCTGGACGTGCCGGCGACGGCGGGGACGCAGACGGCTGTGTTCGCCGGCGGCTGCTTCTGGGGCATGGAGGCGGTGTTCGAGCAGATCAAGGGCGTGCGGTCGGTGACCGCGGGCTATGCGGGCGGCACGGCGGCGACCGCGACCTATGACCAGGTCTCGACCGAGACGACGCGGCACGCGGAGGCGGTGAAGCTGGTCTATGACCCGCGCGTCGTTACCTATGGCACGCTGCTGCGCGTCTATTTCTCGATCGCGCACGATCCGACCGAGCTGAACCGGCAGGGGCCGGATACGGGGGTGAGCTATCGCTCCGCGATCTTCCCGCAGTCGCCCGACCAGGCGCGGGTGGCGCGCGCTTATGTGGCGCAGCTGTCGGGGAGCCACGCTTTCCACGCGCCGATCGTGACGCGACTGGAGCAGGGCGGCTTCTACCCGGCGGAGGAATATCACCAGCGCTTCTACGACCGCAACCCGGGCCACCCGTACATCGTGATGTGGGACAAGCCCAAGGTGGCGGCGTTCCGCGCGGGGTTTCCGACGCTGGCGCGGTAGCGGGACTGACGAACACCCTGCCCTCGTCATCCCCGCTTGCGCGGGGATGACACGTTGGGGGCAACGTCCGCCTTCCTCCCGGTTCATGCCGCCAGGCGAAAGCGGAGCAACCGGTTCTCCACCGGGATCAGCGCCTCGGCCGCGCGGCCGACCGCCTTGACGATCGCGGGATGATCCACGTCGAGTCCGCCGGTCAACGCGCCAAAGGCGGGCAGCACCAGCTTGCGCGGCGTGGCGATGAAGCAGCGGCGCGCGACCGGCTTGCCCCGGACCGTCAGGCGCAGCTTGGGATGGAAGTGACCCGACAGCTCCGCACGCAACTCGGCCGGCTCGGCCTCGTGGCGCAGCACCAGCCCGTCGACCAGCGCCTCGCGCGCCACCGCGCCGCCGCAGCGGTCGGCGACCAGCGGGTCGTGATTGCCGGTGATCCAGGTCCAGCGCGCGCCGCCGGTGAGCCGCGCCAGCGCATCCTGCCCGGCTTGCGGCAGGCGGTCGCAGCCGCCGACGTCGTGAAAACTGTCGCCCAGGCACCAGACCTCGCTGGCGGCGGTCGCGGCGACCAGCGCCTCCAGGTCGGCGAGCGTCGCCAGGCTGTCATAGGGGGGCAGCATCTGGCCGCGTCGCGCGAACGAGCTCGCCTTTTCGAGATGGAGGTCGGCGACGAGCAGCGCGCGGCGTGACGGCCAGAACAGCGCGCCCTGCGGGAGCGCCAGCAACTCGTGCCCGCCGAACGAAAAGGGAACCATGCCCGACCCTTAGCGGGGCGGAGTCGCGGGAGGCAAGGTTTCTGCTCTTCGGGCGTTTAGGAAGGTAGGTTCAGAGGAGGCGCGGAGGCGCGGAGGAGAAGATCGGTTCGCGCGAGGGCGCAAAGGGGGCATACGCATCATCGCGCGAAGCGCCTTCATCGGTACGGGTCCAGGCGGCTGCGCCGCGTGTCACGCTCCTTCTCCGCGCCTCCGCGCCTCCTCTGAACCATCTTCGTCGCGGCGCAGCGTGACCGCTCAGTCCAGGCTCATCGCTTCCGCCGCGAGCGCCTCCGCCTCGATCAGCAGCGCATCATCGGCGGTGCCCGTCGCGACGCGCTCGCGGCCGATCAGCGTCAGCACCGGCACCGCGAGCGGGGTGACGCGGGGCAGGTCGCGGTGCACCATCGTCGCCGCCGCGCGATCGAGCAGGCCGGCGAGCCGCCCGACATCGGTCATCCGCGCGCGCGCGTCCGCCCAGGCGGCCTCCAGCAGCAGGTGCGTCGGCTCGTATTTGCGCAGCACGTCGTAGATCAGGTCGGTGGAGAAGGTGACCTGGCGCCCCGTCTTGCGCTTGCCGGGGTGCTGGCGCTCGACCAGCCCGCCGATCACCGCCACCTCGCGGAACGCGCGCTTGAGCAGGTGGCTGCGCTCCACCCATTCGACGAACTCATGCTCCAGGATGTCGGCTGTGAACAGCGCCGCCGGATCGGTCACCTGCTCCAGCCCGTAGCAGGCGAGCGCATAATCGTTGGCGACGAAGCCCAGCGGCTTGAGCCCGAGCGCCTCCATGCGGCGCGTGACGAGCATGCCCAGCGACTGGTGCGCGTTCCAGCCCTCGAAGCTGTAGGCGACCATGTAATGCCGCCCCTCGCGCGGGAAGGTCTCGACCAGCAGCTGGCCGGGCTCGGGGAGGACCGAGCGCTTCTCCTGGAACTGGAGCCATTCGCGCACGTCGGGCGGGAAGCGATCCCATTCCGCCGGCGTCGCCAGGAAGGTGCGGACGCGGTCGGCGAGGTTGGTCGACAGCGGCATGCGGCTGCCGCCGTAAGTGGGGATGCGCGCGGGCCGGCTGGACGCGCGCACCACCAGGTCCTCCGTGTCGATCCGCTCGACCTCGCAACTCAGGCCGGCGAAGAAGAAGGTGTCGCCGGGGCTGAGCTGCGCGGCGAAGCTCTCCTCCACCTTGCCCAGGTTGCGGCCGTTCTTGAAGCGCACCGTCAGCATCGTCGCCTCGACGATGATGCCGGCGTTGAGGCGGTGCTGGCGGACGAATTGCGGGTGCGACACGCGCCAGACGCCATCCTGTTCGGTCAGCCGCTTGAACCGGTCATAGGCCTTGAGGCTGTAGCCGCCGTCGCGGATGAAGCCGAGCACACGGTCGAACAGCTCGTCGGTGAGCGCCGAATAGGGCAGCGCGCTGCGGACCTCGTCGAGCAGGTCGTCGCGGCGGAACGGGGCGGCGCAGGCGCACGCCATGACGTGCTGCGCCAGCACGTCGAGCGCGCCGGGCCGGAACAGGTCCGGGTCCAGCTCGCGCGCCTCCACCGCGTCGAGCGCGGCGCGGGCTTCGAGATACTCGAAGCGGTTGCCGGGCACGAGGATGCCCTCGGATGCCTCATCGAGCCGATGGTTGGAGCGGCCCAGCCGCTGGAGCAGGCGCGACGAGCCCTTGGGCGCGCCCATCTGGATCACGCAATCCACATCGCCCCAGTCGACGCCCAGATCGAGCGACGCGGTGGCGACCAGCGCGCGCAGCCGGCCGTCCGCCATCGCCTGCTCCACCTTGCGCCGCGCCTCGCGCGCGAGGCTGCCGTGGTGGACGCCGATGGGCAGGCCCAGCGTGTTCACCTTCCACAGATCCTGGAAGATCAGCTCGGCGAGACTGCGCGTGTTGCAGAAGATCAGCGACGTCTTGTGCGTCTCGATCTCCGCCATCACCTGTTCGGCGGCATAGCGGCCTGAATGGCCGGTCCACGGCACGCGGCCCTCCGGCAGGAGGATCGCGATGTCGGGCTCGGCGCCGGGCTCGCCGACGACGAGGTCGACCACGCCGATGTCGCCATCCGGCGCGAGCCAGGCGCGATAGCCGTCGGGGTCGGCGACGGTGGCGCTGAGCGCGACGCGGCGCAGCCCCGGCGCGAGCCGCTGGAGCCGCACCATGCACAAGGACAGCAGGTCGCCGCGCTTGCCGGTGGCAAAGGCATGGACCTCGTCGACGACGATGCTCCTGAGCCCGGCGAACATCGTCGCCGCGTCCGGGTAGGACAGCAGCAGCGACAGTGACTCGGGCGTGGTGAGCAGGATGTGCGGCGGCCGCGCGCGCTGGCGGGCCTTGCGGTCGGACGGGGTGTCGCCGGTCCGCGTCTCGACGCGGAGGTCGAGCGCCATCTCCTCGATGGGGGTGACGAGATTGCGCTGGATATCGATCGCCAGCGCCTTGAGCGGCGAGACGTAGAGCGTGTGGAGACCGTCGGCCGGGTGCTCGATCAGTTCGACGAGGCTGGGCAGGAAACCGGACAGCGTCTTACCCGCGCCGGTGGTGGCGACGAGCAACGCGTGCCGGCCGGCGCGCGCGCGGTCGAGCATGGCAAGCTGGTGGCGGCGGGGGTGCCAGCCGCGTCGCGCGAACCAGGCGGTCAGGACGTCAGGTAGATCGCTCAATCCCGTCATCCCGGCCTTGAGCCGGGCGCCCGCTTCTTCATCGCGAGGTCAAGGCAGCGGGACCCCGGCGCGGGGCCGGGGTCAGAAAGCCACTCGAACCGCCGTCACGGGGGCAAGTACGGCGCCGGCGCCGGGGCGCCGCCGGCCGGGGCTCGATGCGTGGGGCGCGACGCGCGCCCTTTCGCATCAGCGCCCCGCTTCCTTGTTCTTGGCGTCCTCGGCTTGGTACAGCTCGCGCGTCGCGTCCTCCGTGCGCCGCTCGGCGCGCTTCGACTGGCGGTTATTGAGCGCCGCCCAGGCGATCGCGGCCGCGAGCAGGATCGGACCGACGATGACCAGCACGCCCCAGATGCCGCTGCCGAACAATGCCATCGTCTCACGCTCCCACGATCGTTACGCCAGCCCAACGCCGGCGCGGCGCGATTGCTCCGCCCGTGCGTTAGGCCGCGCATGGTGAAGCTCGGCGACTGGCTGCAACCCCATCCCCACGGGCTGTACGTCAAGCCGGCGGATGCGTGGATCGATCCCTCGCGGCCGACCCCGCGCGCGCTGGTGACGCACGGCCATGCCGACCACGCGCGCGGCGGGCATGGCGAGGTGTGGGCGACGCCCGAGACGCTGGCGATCATGACCGCGCGCTATGGCGAGCAGGTCGGGCGACCGGTGGCCTATGGCGGGTCCGTGCGGCTGGGCGACGTGGAGGTCGGCTTCGTGCCGGCGGGGCACGTGCTCGGCTCGGCGCAGATCGTGCTCACCTATCGCGGCGAGCGGGTGGTGGCGTCGGGCGATTACAAGCGGCGCGCGGACCCGACCTGTGCGCCCTTCGAGCCGGTGGCGTGCGACGTGTTCATCACCGAGGCGACCTTTGCGCTGCCCGTGTTCCGCCACCCGGACACGGGCGACGAGATCGACAAGCTGCTCGGCGCGCTGCACGCCAATCCCGACCGCTGCGTGCTGGTCGGCGCCTATGCGCTGGGCAAGGCGCAGCGCGTGATCGCCGAGCTGCGCGCGCGCGGGCACGTGGCGCCGATCTATATCCACGGCGCGCTGGCGCGATTGTGCGAGCTGTACGCCGACCATGGCGTGGCGCTGGGCGAGCTGCTGCCGGCGACCGGGGCGGCGAAGAAGGATGTGGCGGGGCATGTGGTGCTGTGCCCGCCGGGCGCGCTCAACGACCGCTGGAGCCGTCGCCTGCCCGAGCCGATCACCGCCATGGCGAGCGGCTGGATGCGCATCCGCCAGCGCGCGCGGCAGAAGAATGTCGAGCTGCCGCTGATCCTCTCCGACCATGCCGACTGGGACGAGCTGACCGACACGCTGGCGGAGATCGCCCCGCGCGAAGTGTGGGTGACGCACGGCCGCGACGACGCGCTGGTGCACTGGTGCGCCGGGCGGGGCATGACGGCGCGGCCGCTGCACCTGGTGGGGTTCGAGGACGAGGACGATTGACGCGCGTGGCTTGCCGGGACGCGCAAGGCGGCTAGGATGTAACGGAATCACGAAAGGTCGCCGATGATCCGCCTCGTTCTGCCGCTTTCCCTTCTCGCCACGCCCGCGCTGGCGCAGGACGCCCCGCCCAAGCCCGACAAGAACATCGCGCAGAGCAATGCCGAGAAGATGAAGGCGGAAGCCGAGGCCGGCTATGCCAACGCGCCGGTCGCCGAGCAGGCGGTGACGCACAAGGCGAGCGTGAGCGTCAACGGCGCCACCCTGCCCTACACCGCCACGGCGGGCACGCTGACCATCCGCGACACGGAGGGCAAGCCGACCGCGAGCATGTTCTACACCGCCTACACGCTGGACGGGGTGAAGCCGGGAACCAAGCGCCCGGTGACGTTCCTCTATAATGGCGGGCCCGGCAGCCCGACCTTCTGGCTGCACATGGGCTCGTTCGCGCCTGTCCGGCTCAAGACGGGCAATCCGGAAGTGATCCGCCCGGCGCCCTATGCGTTCGGGCCCAATCCCGACACGCTGCTCGACAAGACCGACCTCGTCTTCCTCGATGCGATCGGCGCCGGCTATTCCCGGCCGCTGGGCGACACCAAGCCGGGCGCCTTTTACGGCGTCGACGAGGACGCGGACGCGTTCGCCAAGGCGATCCTGCGCTACGCCACCAAATACGGCCGGTGGAACAGCCCGAAGTTCCTGTTCGGCGAGAGCTATGGCACGACGCGCTCGGGCGCGCTCGCCTATCAGCTGCAGGAACGCGGCATGGCGCTCAACGGCGTGGTGCTGCTGTCCTCCATCATGAACTATGGCTCGCGCCAGCCGGGGCTGGACGAGGTGTATCTCGACTATCTGCCGTCCTTCGCCGCCACCGCCTGGTATCACCACAAGGTGCCCAACCCGCCCGCCGACGTGGCGACGATCGTCGACCAGGCGCGCGCCTTCGCGGTGGGCCCGTACATGTCGGCGCTGGCCAAGGGGCAGCTGATCCCGGACGCCGAGGCCGACGCGATCGCGACGCGGATGAGCCAGCTGATCGGCGTCAGCCCTTCCTTCATCCGCCAGAGCAACCTGCGCATCGACCTGCCGCGCTTCCAGAAGGAGCTGCTGCGCGACCAGCGGCGCACGATCGGCCGCTTCGACGCGCGCTATACCGGCGTCGACGTCGACGCCGCCGGCGAGCGGCCGGAAACCGACGCCTCCGACATCGCCATCTCCGGCGCGTTCATCGGCACGTTCATGGACTATGTGACGCATACGCTGGGCTACAAGACCGACATGCCCTATCGGCTGTCCGCGCGCGACGCCGCGGGCTGGGACTGGAACTGGAAGCATCGCGCGCCGGGTCAGGGCTATGGCGCGCAGCAGAACAATCCCAACACCGCCATCGACCTGGGCGCGGCGATGCGGGCCAATCCCTACCTGCACGTGTTGTCGCTCAACGGCTGGTTCGACATGGCGACGCCGTTCTTCGGAACGGAGAACGACCTGGGCCACATGATGCTGGAGCGCGGGCAGCAGGCGAACCTGGCGTTCCGCTATTATCCGGCGGGGCACATGGCATACCTCAACCCCGACGCGCTGCACGCGATGAAGCGCGACTTGGCCGCCTGGTATGACGACGCGGTGGGCGACGCGCGCGACGGCACGCCCGCCGCGCCGGCGAGCGTGTCGGCCG